>NZ_JAMYTH010000015.1:0-137851 GCF_040322415.1 Mesorhizobium sp. M0152 | reverse complement strand
TTTAAAACCCCTTTAATCTGGGGGGTCTCGTTGTTTTTTTATACACACCTTTTATTGCCTCTCTGTTTGCTGTTTTTTTTTTTATTGGGGGCCCGGGCGCGCGTTTTTTGGCGGGGGGGGGGGGTGCCAGCTCGGATGCCGAGCCGGACATGACCGCCTCCCCTCACTCCGCCGCGCGGTCGGTGACGCCGACCAGTGTGTGGCGGTCGAGGAGCGCAGCGAGGATGGACGGCCCTTGCTCGCTCGTCGGGATGAACAGCCGCAGTTTCCACGAGGTGATCTCGGAGATCAGGCCTAGCGCCTTCAGCCGCGGAACAAAAGCGTCAGTGAAGCCGATCAATTCGACACGGTAGTCGTTCATGACCCGACTGCGGCGCAGGATCAGGCCATCGGCGAGTTGCAATCCAATCCGTCCGTCGAGGAGTCCGGCCCAGGCGTCCTCCGGCGCGAGCGGCGGGACATTGTCGAGCCCCAGATTGCGCAACATGGTCGCGACAAGGGTCGGCGCGATGTGACGCCCGATGATGCGTTCGCCGGCATCGGTCTGGATCCGGTAGACCTGGCAATCATGATCCGGCAGCCGACGCCAGATCGGCAACAGCAGACCCGCCACAATGTGAAAGGTGCTGGTGGTGAACTCGGGGACGGCGGCGACTTCTGCCTGCCAGAGGTCGCAGAACAGTTTTCGGTCGGCGGGCTGCCAGTGGGTCTCGGCAAGGGCGTCGAGACCGAAGCGCAGCTCGTCTGCCGGCCGCAGCAGGCGCACGCGATGCTCTATCGCGCCGTCGTCGAGCATCAGGCTGGCGGTCGGAAGCTGTATGGCCGCGCGGTTCGATCGCGTGTTCACCAGCAGGGTCGATAGCGGCTCCGCACGGGCAATGGCCAGCGCATCAATGAGCCCGAGCGGCCGGACCCGGTCCTTGCGCGCGACGGTCAGCACATGCGACTGCGCGCCCGAGACCGGGTGCGCGTAGACGGTGCGGCGATCAGTGACGACGATGCTCTCCGCCGTGATGGTCTCGAGGCCCTTGTCGTAATTGCCGGCGGCGATCGCGCCCTCGACCTTCGCCGTCATCAGTTGCTCGAACACTTCGAACAGCAGGTTCTGGGTCTCGATGCGCAGCGCCAGCAGGCGATTGAGCCAGGTCGTGATCGGCGGCAGCTCGTCGCGCAACCCGCCCTCGTCGGTCGTCAGCGACAGCCCAGTCACGGTCTCGAAGGTCGACAGCGAGCAGCCCTCGATCTTGCCCTGGTGCAGCAGATGATAGAACTGGCGAAGGGCCGCACGGGCATAGGGGCTTTCGAGATTGTCCTCGGCACGGAACAGCCCTGCCCCGCCGGTCTGGCGCTGGCCGCGCGTGATCGCGCCCAGCGTGTCGAGCCGTCGTGCGATCGTCGACAGGAAGCGCTTGCCGGCTTTGACGTTGGCGGCCATGGGCCGGAACAACGGCGGTTGCTTCTGATTTGTGCGGTGGCTCCGTCCGAGACCCTGGATGGCGTTGTCGGCGCGCCAGCCGGCCTCGAGCAGATAGTGCTTGCGCAGCCTCTGGTTCCTGACCCCGAGATCGGCGTGATAGGAGCGGCCGGTGCCGCCGGCGTCGGAGAAGATCAGTACGCGCTTGTCGTCATCCATAAAACTCTGGGTCTCGGCGAGGTTGGCCGAGCCCGGGCGGTTCTCGACGGCAAGCCGGTCGATATTGTCGCGGCCGGTCTTCTTGACGATGCGGCGCGCGCGGCCAGTCACCTCGGCAACCGTGTCGGTGCCAAAGTGATGGATGATCTGGTCAAGGGCACTGCCGACCGGCGGCAGCGATGCAAGCCGCTCGACCATCTCGTCGCGCCGGCGAACCGCCTCGCGGCACTGGACCGGGTTGCCATCTTCGTCGTGAACGGGCCGCGAATAGACATTGCCATCGGCGTCCGAGTATTCCTCGAACAACTGCGTCGGGAAGGAGTGCATCAAGTACCCGCCGACATACTCGCGCGGCGTCACGTCGACATGCAGGTCCGACCATTCCTCGGTTGGGATCTCGGCAAGCCGCCGTTCCATCAGCGCTTCGCCGGTCGAGACGATCTGCACAACTGCCGCATGACCGTCGGCGAGGTCCCGCTTGATCGCGCCGATCAGCGTCGGCGTCATCATCGAGGTGATCAAATGTGAGAAAAGACGTTGCTTGGTAGTTTCAAAGGCTGAGCGCGCCGCCGATTTTGCGTTGCGGTTCAGTGTGCCGGACTCACCGGTGATATTGGTGGCCTCGAGTGCGGCGGTCAGGTTGTTGTGGATGACCTGGAAGGCGTCCGCATAGGCGTTGTAGATGCGGATCTGCTCCTCGGTCAGCGCGTGCTCGAGCAGGGCGTATTCGACCCCGTCATAGGAGAGCGAACGCGCCGTATAGAGGCCGAGCGATTTGAGATCGCGGGCGAGCACTTCCATGGCCGCGACACCGCCATCCTCGATCGCGGCGACGAATTCGGCGCGGTTGGCGAATGGAAAGTCCTCGCTGCCCCAAATGCCGAGACGCTGGGCATAGGCGAGGTTCTCGACGGCGGTCGCACCGGTCGCGGAGACGTAGACAACGCGGGCGTCGGGCAGCGCGTGCTGCAGCCGCAGTCCCGCCCTGCCCTGCTGCGACGGGGAGACGTCGCCACGCTCGCTTTTGCCGCCAGCGGCATTGGCCATGGCGTGGGCCTCGTCGAAGACGATGACGCCATCGAAAGATTTTTTGGGCCCCGTCGGGCCTTCGTCCCCCCTCGCGTCTTGTCCGACCCAGTTGAGGATTTGGGCGATCCGGGATTTCTTGCCTTCCCGTTCCTGCGAGCGCAGGGTTGCGTAGGTCGTGAAAAGGATGCCCTCTGCAAGGCGGATCGGCGTGCCCTGCCGATAACGTGAGAGCGGCTGGACGAGAAATTTTTCCTGTCCAAGTGCAGCCCAATCGCGCTGGGCGTCTTCAAGCAATTTGTCCGACTTGGAAATCCAGATCGCACGGCGGCGGCCCTGCAGCCAGTTGTCGAGGATGATGCCGGCGACTTGCCGTCCCTTGCCGCAGCCGGTCCCGTCACCCAAAAACCATCCACGGCGGAAGCGGACAGCGTTCGCAGCATCTTCTGGCGCGGCCGAGACGACATCGCAGGTCTCGTCAACCGTCCAGGCTCCGATGAGATGGCCGCAATGAGCCTCGCCGGCATAGATGACGCTTTCGAGCTGGGCGTCCGACAGCAGGCCCTCGTCGATGATCGCATCAGGAAGAAGCGGTCGATATGAAGGCTTCGGCGGCGCGACGGCCGCCATTGCGGCCGACTGCACGAGCGGCGTCGGATGCGGTTTTGCGCGGGGAATGTCGATCGACTGGAGCGCGTAGGGCTCGTAGATCGTGTCGGTGAGCCGGCAGCCCTCTTCTGGCATCCAGTCGCGCAGTTCATAGGCGAGGGGGACAGCCGGCGTGCTGTTTGCCATGACCTGGCGGGCGGACTTCGCCCGCGCAATCGGGCGGACGGCCTTCGGAGCAGCCGTTGCAACAGCAAGGGGTTTAGCTCTCGCCCCCGATCGGGCGCCCATGTGCATGGCGGCAATGCGCAGCATGCCGCTGGACAATGCCCCGAGCGAATCCGGAAAGCCGCCCGGTGTCCGGGGCGGCAGATCCGTGATCCAGGAGAGCAGCGTTTCGACATCCGTGGCCTTGCCGGGCGACCGGACGAAGCCGGTCGGGTCGGTGGCCGGTACCTTGTCGATAATTGTCAGGCGGGTCTCAGTGGTGGTGCCATGGCGGGCGTAGACACGGCCGTCGATCGCCGCGGTGAAGACGATGGTGCCCTGCTGCTGCAACCGTTCGAAGGCCGGCCGCCATTTGGAGTTTTCGGGAGAAAGCCCGGAGCCGGTGACGGCAACGAGGCGTCCGCCCGGACGCAGGCGCGCGAATGCGGAAGAGAGGTGCCGCCATGCGGCATCGACGACATGGCCGTCGACATAGGCGCCGACGCTGAAGGGTGGATTCATCAGCACGACGGACGGCTCCATGGCCGCGTCGAGATGATCGTCGATATGGGCGGCGTCGTGCCGCGAGACGGGAACGCGCGGGAACAGAAGGCCGAGGAGATCGGCTCGCGTCGCTGCAAGCTCGTTGAGAGCGATCAAGGCGCGCGCCATCTCGGCATGGACGGCGAGCAGACCGGTGCCGGCCGAGGGTTCGAGAACGAGATCGCAAGACGCGATCGCCGCGGCTTGTGCTGTGACGAAGGCCAGCGGCAAGGGCGTCGAGAGCTGCTGCATGGCCTGGCTCTCGTCGGACCGCCGCGTATGAGTGGGAAGAAGTTCGGCGATGCGCTTCATCATCGCCAGCGTTGCCTGCGGCGTGGTGGACCGGGACAGAATCGCAGGGCCGAACCGGCGCAGAAACAGCACCTGGGCGACTTCGAGCGCCTCATAGGCGTCCTTCCAGACCCAGAACCCTTGCGCATCGCTGCCGCCAAAACTTGTCGTCATGGCGGTGCGCAGCGCGGCGGTGGTGACAGGCTCGCCCTGTTCGAGGAAAGGCAAAAGCAGCATTGCCGCCTGATGGATCGCCTGGGCGGTGTCGATAGCGTCCTGTGCCGGCGCGGCGAGGGAAGCGGCCGTACGTGCGACGGTTGAGGTGGTCGAAACAATGTTCATGGAGATGTCCTTCGCGAGAGGGGGGAGTGGCACCCGCGCCGGCACTCTCTCCGCGCCAGCCGGGCCGCACTCCTCCCGGCTCCCCTCTGCCTCTGGCGCCGACGCACCAAAGGGGTTGCGCTCTGCACAAAGCCATGACTTGAATGTCCGGACAGGGATGCGGCGGCGACCTGGAGCTGCGGAGGTGATGCGACGGTTCAGAATTGGCAGTGCGGTCTACGAGGAGGGAGCGCCTGACCTGCAGGCGGCGCTGGCGAACGCCTATGCTCGCACCGAGCGTCCGCTATGCCTGTGCCGCGAGCCGGGCTGCCCGATGTACATCGCCCGCATCGGCGACCTTCATCTGATCAAGCGCATGCCGCTCAGCGGCGGCGGGCATGATCCGTCCTGCGATTCCTATGAATCACCTCACGAACTGTCCGGGCTGGGCGCGCTGATGGGCAGCGCGATACAGCTCGATCCGCAAAGCGGCATGGCGGCCCTCAAATTGGACTTCAGCCTGTCGAAGACAGGGAGCCGGGCAGCATCCGTGCCTGCGGGGCAAAGTTCCGCCAGCGCAACCGCCGATCCCAGGAGGATGTCGCTGCGTGGCCTCCTTCATTATCTCTGGCACGCGGCCGAATTGACGGTCTGGACATCCCGATGGGCTGGCAAGCGACATTGGTGGAATGTCCGCTGGCATCTGCTCGAGGCTGCCGGGCAAATGACGGTGAGGGGCGGACCGCTTGCGGATATGCTTTCCGTGCCCGAGCCGTTTCGGGCCGAGAACAGGCAAGCGATCGAACATCGTCGCAATGCGGCTCTCGGCATGGCGCTCCCGCCGAAATCCGGCCCACGAAAGCTACTGGTTCTGGTCGGCGAGGTGAAAGAGATCGTTCCTGCCCGATCCGGTCAGAAACTTGTCATCAAACATTTGCCCGGCTTTCCCTTCATGATCGACGATGCATTGCACCGCCGCTTGCAGGCTCGTTTCGAGAAAGAATTGTCGCTGTGGGGAGCGGATTCCAGCTCACGTCTCATGACGATCGCGACGTTCGGACTGAATCCGGCCGGCCTCGCCATTGTCGAGGAGATCGCGTTGATGGTGGTGTCCGAGAACTGGATTCCCTACGAGACGGTCCCGGAGAAAAGGCTCGTCGACGCGCTTGCCCGTCTACGCGAGAAGAGTGTCAAGGGATTGCGCTATGACCTGCAACCCGACCAGCCGATTGCTAACGCATTGCTTCAGAACAAGGCGGAGCCGATCGCTCTCTTTGTGGTTCCTGCCGGAGCGGAGGACACGTTCGAAGCGTCGCTCGACGAAATGACCGCCGCGCGACCGCAGATCCGCTCCTGGGTGTGGCGGGTCGGCGAAGGCGATATGCCGCCGCTACCGCTTTGAGCGCCGTCGAGCGAAATTTCGAACAAGCCTCAGTATGTCTTACGCAAGACCCAGCTTCTTCTTGAGCTCGGCATTTTCCTTGCGCGGACTGTCAGCAAGCAAGTTCTTGAGGCGCTTATTGTCTTCTTCTAGCGCGACAAGACCACAGAAGTAGCCGCTGTCCGAGGAAGGCGCCACACGGTCGGGCTGGCCCGACCTGTATAGTGTTATCGTTGGTTCCCATGCCGACGCGGAACGTTAGGAGCAAGCGGAAGGTGCTCAAACTTGCAGGAAATGACTGGGTTCACCTGCTGCCGACTGGAGTAGTGCAACCAATTGAAAGGGCAGGCACAAAGCCATAGCTACAGCAAATTATGGCCTCGCCTTCATAGCTGTCGCTCCTCAGCAAAGTGTTTCGCATGCAATACCGTCGCTGTCGCGGTCTAGCTTCCTGCCCCAAGTGCAATTGTGTAGATACCATTGAGCCTCATCGCACGAGCCCATTTGAGAGCAGTACCGCCGCGGCTCGCACGAATAGCCGCTCTGGGCGACCAGCTTGCGGTTGATGATGCCGAGCGGCTGGCTCGACGGCGCCACGCCGTCAGCGTGTGCCGCGCGCCAGTCCCAAGGCGCCTGATACGACCCAACCCACATGCCGACCTTTGCCGTTTTGGCCTTCGCCTGCTGTTCCGCGTAGGCGCCGTGGCTGTAGCGTGGCCAATCGAGCGCCTGGCCGTGCTGGACCATCCATGCAGCCACGCTGGCCCCGTCGGCGCGCCGGCAGTCACCGACAATGCGGTGATAGCGATCCCAAGTGACGAACGTGCACTGCACCGGCCGCGAGGCGGTCAGGAACGCATCTAGCGCTTCGGCCGATCGCCGGCCGCAGGGATATTCGAAGCCCTTGGCGTTATCGCAGTATTGCTTGCTCTCCGGCGCGTCGATGCCGTTGAAGCGGATGCGCTGCCCGTGGATCTCGATCGTGTCACCGTCGATGACGGAGGCGGCGCCAACGATCGGTTCCGGCTTCGGCCCGATCAAGTTCGACAGATCGAGCTCGGGCAGGCTGTCGCTGTTCTGCATGGCCGTTTGAGCGGCCAGCGCGCCGGCCGCGGCGACGGTCACGAGGATCAGCCGCAGCGGCACGCTCGCCCATCGTCGGGCGCGCGCGCCCTTGGCGCAAGTGCGGTTGCGCCACTGGTCGGAACCGTTGTCATGCC
This sequence comes from Mesorhizobium sp. M0152, assembly GCF_040322415.1. Classification (NCBI taxonomy): domain Bacteria; kingdom Pseudomonadati; phylum Pseudomonadota; class Alphaproteobacteria; order Hyphomicrobiales; family Phyllobacteriaceae; genus Mesorhizobium; species Mesorhizobium sp. M0152. The sequence continues at coordinate 130,623 of NZ_JAMYTH010000015.1, read as the reverse complement.
GTGATCTGTCCAAGCCCTTCTCCCCGGGGGGAGAATGCGCCCAAACGCTGGTCGGAGTCCAGACAACGGTCCAAGGTGGAGTACCTTGAAGTAACTTTTGAAGAGCCGGTCCTGGCTAAGCGCGAGAACCTGCGCGAGGTCACTGCGCGGCCCGCTTCCTCGCTTGCTGGATAGACGAAACCCTGGAGCGGCCCGGTAGGCCTGTCCGTTTGGGATCAAGGCCACCGGGCCTAACCGGGCGGAGATAGCTAGGGGGGACTAGGGGCTACAGGGCGCCGGCTGGCAAAGAATATACGCCTTTGCTAATGTAATCGGAAGGCATTCTTAGGTAGCACCTTGGTACGCCCTCCTGAGTAGCATCTGAAGATCAGCCCGAGACATATCGGCATCTGACTGGCCGCGCCTTCGAGCTCGCTGGCAAATGTCATGACGGGTCATGTTCAGCCCCCCGCTATGGTAATGCTCGCCGTCTGCCTGAGGTGCAAGCCAGTGGGGTGCCTGCTTGGCTCCCGAAGCCCCTGCCAGCATCTTTTGGCACAGCCGGCATGCTCCCAAGCATGATGCTGTACGCCGGGAGGCGTGGCGTGTTCCGGGAGCGAGAACCTGATTTCGTCGCTCATGCAGTTTGATCGGCTCGATTAGCCCCGCGTGATCTTGGGCTGCTTGTTGAGGACGGCCGCGTTCACCTTGCGTCCAACGCGACAGACCTCCAGATGCCCGTCAATGTCGTGACGAGGATCGTCCTCCGGTCGCCGCCTGGCGCCTTCTGATCAAGCCAGGCGTCGTAATAGACCGGGTCGAGCATGAGCGGTTGCCCATCATGGATCTGGTTGACCGGCCCGCCGACGGCTGCGTGATGATCGTGCAGCTTGTGATATCGAGATTCGAAATGCAGGCCCACAGCCGGCGAACGAAATGGCGCGCGACCTGGCTGGAAGATGTGCCACGGATCCTTGCCGCCGTCGGCCGGAATCAGGCAGCGCTTCGACTTGAAGGGATCCCGGAACGCTGGCGTCATGTCGGCGCCTTCGATGCGGGCGTTGAACATCGCGGCCTTGGGTATCTCTTTCGCCCAAAATGGCACCAGACACCAGCGGCCCGAGCGGACTTTGTGATTCCCGTCGTCGTCAGCGGTCACGAATGGCACTTCATCGGTCGACGCATTTGTAGCGTGGCGCATCGTTGCGGCCGATATCTGCCGGCGCAGCCAGGCGGTAGAGCCGGTGGATTTCGGACCATGGCAGATATCGTGTGTAGCGCCTGCACATGCTCGACCGTCAATTCCGCAAGGCTTCCGGGACGCTGAGCCGGCCGAGATCCAGAATTCGCTCATAGGCAACCCTAGCGACGCCAGATACCGCGAGCGCGCCCGTTCTATCTGTCTCGCTTGGGATCGAACATGATACCGCCGAAATGGTCAAGGAAGGCTGCGGCGGCCGCAGGATCGGCGAAGCAGTGCAGCCGCCATTGTTCCTGCTTTTCATCTTCCCAAACCGCAATCACTACCCTGGTCCTACATGACGGGCCACGCTCGCCAACAAAGCGCCTGATCAGCGTGTAATTGCGGTCAGTGCAAAGGTCGCCGGGCAGCGCTACTTGGTGCGGCATGTCTCGATCAGGGCCGACGGTGTCGGAATGCCCCGGCTTCGTCTCACCATGCCTGCGGCATAAAGCTATCAGCCTGAAGGCGCATCGCCGCCAGTGCCAAGGCAATCGCCGTGTTGGCCGGCGGCTTTTCCATATGCAGATAGCCATCGGTACAGCACCACGCGGCCACACTCATATCATCGTCACCGTCTTCATGCTCCGGCTCAATTATGCGGGCGTCGCAAGGATCCTGGTCAATCTCGATCCTCCACCCCTGAAGCGATTTCTGGGTGATTTCGGCCACCTCAGCCAAATTGCCGGTGAGATATGGCAGACCCAATCTGGCTGCTTCTTGCGGCGTCCCGGGCTCATTGACCCAACCCATGACATAGCAGATGTCGATGTCGAGTTGCCGGTCAGGACCAGTGGCCGTTTCGAGCCGTTCAACAATCTCCCTGTAGCGCCGCTGTCTATCCGGCCAAGTCGCCAGATTAACCGTTTTCACCTTCGGCTCGACAGGACCGATCCCCAAAACCCTATGGGCTCGGGCGACCTTTTCCGCGGGCCATCCAGCACAGCATGCTTCGCACGCGGCCCGCTCGGCCTTGAACCAGACAGTGGCCGCCGCATTCTGATCCTCAGTTGGTTCCGCGTCTTTGGGAAAACCCTTCATATCCCAGAGTGCAACCGCGAGCATGCCGTTTGCGGCCTCCTCGTAGGAAATTCCGGACGCTTCAAAAACCGCCTCCGCAGCGGCTACCCCGCGTGCCAGTTCTTCGAACGTCGTTTTCTCGATCACCAGGCGAAGTGGCATTTTACGCCTCCTGTGGCTGTCATTGCCAGCAGTGAACAAAATGAGAACATCGGAGTCAAGGCCGTTTTTGAGGGCACAGGAATATGCCGCCCCAACCCGAAAGTGGCCGCAACATCCAATGATTGTGCACAAACCGACTGCATCGATTGCAATCCTGATCTTCTTGCGAGCAGATCTTGGCATGGCGGCGCATGAGCTGGACACGCTTGTTTTCGGGATGTCGGTCGAAAGCGTTCGTGCGCTTCCTGTTGGTTTCACCGAAAAAGTCGCAGAAATCGCAAACAGAAGCCACGGCGTCCTGCTTTTCGATTTGCGCATCGACGGCGACTTGGGAATGCAACGGATCGCCGCCATCCGATATCCGAGCAATCAGACAGGCATCCTGGCGCTGGACAAGCAGGGCTCGGTGATCAGCCATTGCATGGTCAATGGGACTTTCTCCACCTTTATCGCTCCTTTGGCGGACTGGAACACTCTGCCGTTGCCGATGCAGGCCAGGACGAGTATCGCCGGCCCGGCGAGCCTCTTCATCGGCGCTTTACGCAATGCCGGATACATGCCGCGCGGCAGGCCCTGACCCGAAGTTTAGTTCGGTGACTGTCGATCACATAGTGGAGCCAGTCGGCCAGGCGACCGACGCCGTTGCGGCTCTTCCATGCGGCGAGTTTCTTGGTGAAGCGCGACGGCGGTTTCGCGGCGCCGTCGCTGTACCGGATAACGCTCCCCAAAGGCGCGGATTCGTACACGATATGTGCGGACATACGGATTTCTCCATGTGGAAAACGAAAATGGGCCCGGCGGGAATGCCGGGCCCGGTGCGAGCGTGAGGCCGATTATTCGGCGGCCTGGAGGTGGTCCGCCTCGTCGCCGTCGAGGGTCGCCGGCTCTTCGGAGGACGAATCCGCATGATCAGCGAGGAAGGCCGGGAGCTCGGCGGTGTCGCCGTCGAGAGCTGCCTCGTCCGACATGTCGCCGGCGACCGTGCCAGCATCGGTAGTCACTTCATCAACATCAAGGCGCAGCGGCTCGGGCAGCCAGTTCGATCCTTCGAGAAGACGGGCGGCTTCACGGGCCATGATGTCCTTCTTCATGTGTTCGATCAGCTGCGCGGAGTCTGCGCCGCGAGCTTCACGGACAGCCTGTAGAATCCGCGCCTTGGTGAGCCTCCCGAGGAACTCGACCGTGGGCGTCCAGCCGGCGTCGACCATGTCGAACTGGAGCGAGCGGCCAAGCACTTCTGCATGCTCGAGCGCCTTCGGTCGCCTGTTCCAGGGTTCGACCACCGCATTGAGGGTCAGCGAGACGCAGTGCGCGAACAGCGCCTTGCGGCTTGCCTCGTCGAGGCCGAGAAGGAAGTCCCACAGGCCATCCGCTTCATCGGGCAAATCGAGATCCCAGGCTTCGTGCCGCTCGGCGATCTCCTTGGCCCAAGATGTTTCGGCAAGACCGTCGACCTGGCTGAAACTGCCGCTCTTCATGCTGATCTCCAGGCACGTGTTCGGGGCGAAGCGATAGAAGACCTGCAGGACGAAGGCATGGAGTGCGGCGACGATGGCGATGTCAACGTCACCGGCGAGCGCGTTGCGCAGTGCCAGCGTCCGCTGCGCGGTCAGGTCGAAGACGAGCCTATCGGGCAGTGGCTTGATGCCATCGTCCTCGCCGTCGTCACTAGCGCTGTCGTTCACCGGCTTGCCGTTGACGACAACACCGTCGCCAACGTCGTCGCCATTGGATCGGGTTCCGCCGTCAGCGCCCCCTTCCTCCCCTTCATCGATGCCGCCGGTTTCGGTCCGCGGCTCGTCCTCGGACCGCACGAAACCGCCCTCGACCTGGAGCTTGCCGTCCGCGGCAAGCGTAACGAACACCCCGGCAATGGCCTTATGGGCGGGATCGTAGCTTTGAGGACGATCATCGATCGCATCGAGCTCGGCACCCAGCTGGTCGAGCTTCGCCTCGATTGCTTCGTCGACATTCTCGGCCTGGGCATAGTCCGCATCCAGCTTGTCGTATTCGGCCTTCAGCGCGTCGTAGCGTTCGATCTCCTCCGCGCTCAGTTCCTGCGCCTCGGCGTAGATGCGCCGCATGCCGGAGGTGTGGCCATAGGGAAAGCTGATCGCCGCCTCGACCCACTTCCAGCCTTCGGCGCGCACCGCCTCGGCATCCATCTTCAGCCTGTCGAAGGCAAGCTGCTCAAGAAGTGCGGCATCCTGGAACCAGCCGCCGGAATCCTGCTCGAACAGGTCGCGAAGGATGACACCGCCGGCAGCCTCATAGGCCCCAGCGCCGACATAGACGGCCCGGCGATCGTCGGCCCGCACCGTGGTCTCCGTCAGCAGGCGCCTGATGTAATAGGGTTCCTGCATGTGCGATCTGCAAATCCGCTCCCATACCTGCTCCTGGCGCGTGTGATCGTCCGAGATCGAAAACGCCATGATTTGGTCGAGCCGGATTTCGTCCTTCTCGTAAAGGTCGAGCAGCATTGGCGAGACCGATGCCAGCCGCAGGCGTTGCCTTACAGTAGCAGGCGATACGAAGAAGCGGGCGCCGATCTCCTCCGGATCGAGGCCTTGATCGCTGAGGGCCTTGAAGGCCCGAAACTGGTCGATCGGGTGCAGGTCGGCGCGGCGCAGATTCTCGGCAAGCGAGTCCTCTTCGGCCGAGGTCTCCTGCCCGCGGTTGACGATGCAGGGGATCGGCTCGTTCTTCGCCAGGCGCTTTTGCTTGATGAGGACGCCTAGCGCCAGGTAACGCCGGCCGCCGGCGGGCACTTCGAACGTGCCGGTCTCCTCGCCCTCGCCGTCGAGCACGGGACGGACGTTCAGGCTCTGGATCAGATTCCGCCGACCAATGTCTTCGGCCAGTTGCTCGATCGACACCCCGTCCTTGATGCGCCTAACATTCTTCTGCGACAGCGTTAGCTTGTCATAGGCAATGTTCTCGGCGGCGTTCATCGCGATTTTCTGAATGGCGTTCTTTGCCATGGTCAGTTCTCCATGACGGGCGGCCGGGGCCTCTCCCCGAACCTCCAAGCCCGTCCGCAACCCTCCCCTCCCCCCTCTGCCTCCAAGCCTCACGCCGACCCGGCCCCGGCTCGCGGATCTTGACGGTCGACCGAGCCGCCCGAGGGGCCTCCAGCGTGTTGGCGTTACCGGGTTCTCCCACGAAAAAGCGCCGTCCTCTTTTCGGAGGACCGCGCTGGAATTGATGAGACGGTCCGGAGGCGAGGCCAGCGACGAGAGGTTTCGCTGCCGGCCTCCCCAGGATCAGGCGGCGAAATCGAGAAGCTTCTTGGCTTTGCCCTCCATTTCCAGACGAACATTCTGATGCGACTTGTCGCGCGCGACCCGCGTGATGCCCTGTACGAAGTCGAAAATCGATTCTGGCGGCCGGCCTTCCTCAAGCAGCACAGTATGGACGATCTTTGCGGCCTCGGGCTTGGAGAAGCCCCGCTTGCGCAGGAAGCCGTGGCGATCTTCGTCGTCTCTGGCAACGATCCGTTGCCGCGCCGTCTTGATGCCGTTGACGAACGGCATGGGCGAGGAATCGGCAAACTGGATCAGCGCCGGCTCGGCTTCCAGGGCGAAACGGGAGGCCGCGTATTTGGAATGCCGGATGGTGATTTCCTCGAAATCTTCGACGCCCCACAGATTTCGATTTTGACACACCGCGCGCAGATAGAAGCTGGCGATGCCGAGCGTGCGGGCTCCGACTTCGGAATTCCAGCAATAGAAGCCGCGGAAATAGATATCCGGTTCCCCATTCGGCAGCCGCCCCGCCTCGATCGGGTTCAGATCATCGACGAGGAACACGAAGATATCGCGATCAGACGCATAGAGCGTCGTCGTGTCGCTGGAGATGTCGACATTCGGATTGTACATTCCCGTTGACCAGTCGAGCACGCCGGGCACTTTCCAGCGCGTGTCGCCGGTACCGTTGCCGGCTATCTTCTGCACGGCGTCGACCAGTTCTGAGTCAAATATTCTGCCGTAATCAGTGCCTGTTACCGCTCGCAGCTCTAGGCGTCCGTTCTCGATTTCCAACGTCTTCACCTGCTCGGCGCGGTGGTTGAGGAGACCGTGCTGAAGGTTTATCGCCGCGAGCGGGGCTGGAAGCTGCCGCAGATAGGTGGCCGGTGCGCCGACTAGGCTGGCGAGTTGGCCAAAACTCCAATGCGTGGGGGCAACAGGGGCAGGCGCATCGGGCAGCATTAATCTCAGGCGCTCCGGATCTTCGCGGCTGGCCTCGACGCGGATCAGCTCACTTTCGACGATGCGGGTCTTGCTGCGTTCGGACCGCCGCTTCACCGAATTGTGAAGATCGGTGAGAGAAAGGTAGCGCTCGTCCGCCGGCCGATTGAACCACTCGGAAGAAACGCGACCGACACGTTGCCCACGGCTGACATCCACCTTGTAGCCGCGCCGTGGATTCACCGCGGGCGCGAGAACTTGCAATTGGGTCATGGAACCTTCTCCGCGACGGGTGCCGGAAGCCTCTCTTCCAGCCCTCGACCCGTCACGGCGGGCCGTCCACCCTCTCCCTCTGCCGTCCGGCAAATGGGCAAACGCCGCGGCCGCACCTCCGCAGGAATTCCAAGTCAGCGCATCGATTTGAACGCGTGCTTCAAAGCCGGACGCCGAAGCGATGGTCCTGCTGTTGGTGTAGCCGCATGCGGCAATCGCTACAAGGTCGTCACCGCAGCGGATCGGCCACGTCGACCAGTGTCACGCGAGTGCCGAAACAGAAATGCAGTAGGTTTGTTCTATCGGAAGCGGTCGTCACTATGAAACGACTGTTCGACGCGAATCGTATGATCGGCCAGGAGTTTTTCGTGACAGAAGAAACCGAGAGCAATGTGGACGACCTCATCGAACTCACGGCTGATGTAGTCTCAGCCTATATTTCAAACAATCCGGTGCCGGTCGGTGAACTGCCCGCCGTAATCGGACAGATCCATGCCGCCCTGAAGGGCACGACCGGCGGTGTGGTGTCGGAAAGACCTGAAGTTCTCAAGCCTGCCGTGCCGATCAAGAAGTCAGTGACGCCCGACCATCATCAGCCTGGAGCACGGGAAGAAGTTCAAGTCGCTGAAGCGGCATCTGTCGACCCACTATGGCCTGACTCCGGATGAGTATCGCGCCAAATGGGGCCCGCCGGCGGATTATCCCATGGTCGCGCCGAACTATGCCGCAGCGCGTTCTGCCCTTGCTAAAACCTTGGGCCTCGGCCGCAAGCCGAAGGAGCCCGAAAAGCCAACGCCCGCGAAACGTCCCCGCAAGAAGGCCGCAGCCTGATTGTAGCCTGCTGGGTCGGTTGGTCGCGTTCCCGCCTGGCAGCTTTGGGGCCGGAAGCGGAAGATCGGCTTCTGGCTCAGCAATTAAGATTGCAGACCTTCAACCTACTGGAGAAGGGTTGCGAATTGCCGTTATCACGATGCGCACGACTACGAGCTTGGGGGAATTCGACCGGGACGAGTGCGCTACAATAACCCACTCTGTACCAACTGGCCGACGTGGTTGGCGCCGGTTGAACGGAAAAGAAACCATTCAGCATCAGATTAACGCTTTTCGACGCGTCTTTTCGAAACGCCGGGACGAGCCGCTCGCGCCGACAACGATGCCCCCATTGGTGAACCATTTCAATGATGAAACTAACAATACGTCACCGCATACTCATCAGCTTCGCTGCCATACTGGTGGTGATGTGCGTGATAGGTATGATCGCGTACGTCTGGTTTCTTCAGACGCAGCAGGAGGCGACAGAGGTCGAAAAGGGCATCCTCCCGGATCTCTATCACAGCACCGAGATCATGATGGGTCAGATGACGGCCCATAGCCTGCTTCAAGAATATGCTCTTCAGGACAGCCCGACAGACAAACGCGCGCTTGAAGGCACGATCGCGACCAATCGCGCGGACGTGCAGCAATTGATGGACGATTATGAAAGAACCATCGTCTCTGATGTCGACAAGCAGAACTACGCCATCGTCAAAGACCTCGCCAATCAATTTCGTCAGGCGGAAACCGCTGTTTTGGATGCAAGCCGGGCAGCCATGTCGAAGGGTGAAATTCCGAATGAACGCCCAGCCATTAAGGACGCAGTCGAGCCGATCTTTGTGAAATTGCAGTCTGCTCTGCAAGCCATGGTCGCGGACCACAGAGGCGAAGCAAACAGTGCGACACAACGGATCAGTTCGATCGTTAATACGGCAGAACTGGCTTTGAGCGCTGGTTTGCTGGTAGCCCTCGGCTTAGCCTTGCTCTGCGGCTATTTCCTGTTCCGCGCCGTTACGAGGCCGCTCAACCGTCTGGTTGACGTCGTCCAGTTGATGCGGCAAGGCGACTTCAGCGGTCGACTCAATCTTGACCGCCGGGACGAGTTCAGCACGCTTGCCGACGGGATCAACGCAATGGCAGACGATCTCGCCACACTTATCGGCCAAGTTCAGAAATCCAGCATACAGGTCAACACTTCGATTACCGGGATCGCCGCCACCTCCAAGCAACAACAAGCGACTGCAACTGAAATCGCAGCGACCACCACTGAAATCCGTGCGACGGCAAAAGAGATCTCCGCCACCTCGAACGAGCTCGTCCGCACAATGAATGAGGTCTCGGCGGTCGCCGAACAGACGGCAGCGGTCGCCGGCGGCGGACAAGCAGGACTGACTCGCATGGAAGCGACCATGCAGCAGGTCATGGAAGCCGCCAGTGCGATCAATTCCAAACTGGCAATCCTGAGCGAGAAGGCCGGCGGCATCAATCAGGTGGTCACGACGATCACCAAGGTGGCCGACCAGACAAACCTCCTGTCCCTCAATGCGTCGATCGAGGCTGAGAAGGCGGGCCAATATGGTCGGGGTTTTGCAGTGGTGGCAACCGAGATCCGAAGGCTTGCCGATCAGACGGCCGTTTCCACTTACGACATTGAGCAGATGGTCAAGGATATCCAGTCGGCCGTCGCGGCTGGCGTTATGGGCATGGACAAATTTTCCGAACAAGTCCGTCGCGGCATGGAGGAGGTTCAGCAGGTTGGCGGGCAACTTTTCGAGATCATTCAGCAGGTGCAGGGCCTGGTGCCACGCTTCGAAGTTGCCAATGAGGGCATGCAAGCCCAGGCGACCGGCGCAGGGCAAATCAGCGATACCTTGACACAGCTAAGCGACGCCGCTCAGCAAACAGTCGAGTCGCTTCAACAATCAACGCTCGCGATTGATGAACTCAATCAAGTTTCGGGCGGGCTGCGAAACAGCATTGCTAGGTTCAAGCTGAGAGCTTAGCGAACTGCCGGCCGGAGGTGAAAATGCTATTCCTCGCCTTCAAGATGGGAAATGATCGCTATCTGCTTGATGTTAATCAAGTCGAGGAAGTCTTGCCCTACATCGCTGCCAAAGAACTGCCGGGTGCGCCAACTGGGGTGGCCGGCCTTATCAATTATCGCGGCGCGCCCATCCCGCTGATCGATATCACTCTCCTTGCGCTTGGCCGTCCGTCGGTTCCGGTGCTGAGCACGCGAACGGTTGTAACGCGCTATTCGGCGCAGGATGGTGGGCAGCGCCTGCTAGCTCTGGTCGCAGAGCGAGTAACGGACACGTTCGAGCGAGACCCTTCCGACTTCGCACCCTTTGGATTGGAACCCGCAACTCCGCCGTATCTGGGTCCGGTAGCCTCAGACGACGAAGGGCTCACACAGCGGGTCAACGTCGAGGCCCTGCTTTCAGAAGAGATCCGAGCCGCACTACTTTGCCAGATTGCGCGGGTTGAATGATGCCCGGTTTGGTGGAAAATCTTCTGAAGGTGACAATGGGGCTGGACAGCGCCAGCGTTGGCCCGACGGTCGTTCGTCAAGCGGTTCGCGAGCGGATGACTGCGTGCCGGATAGCCGAGCCTGAAGTCTATTGGGAGCTCTTGAACGGTTCACCGCAAGAACTCCAGGAACTGATCAATGCAGTCGTGGTCCCGGAGACCTGGTTCTTTCGCGACCGGGAAGCGTTCGCGGTCTTGTCCCGACATGCACGCGTGCACAAGCGCGCGAACCAGCCCATAAGAATCTTAAGCCTGCCATGTTCAACAGGCGAAGAGCCCTATTCGGTCGCCATGGCTATGTTCGATGCTGGGTTCGGCCCACAAGAGTTCAAAATAGATGCGGTGGACATCAGCACCCGCAATCTCGCGATAGCCGAGCGCGCGGTCTACGGGCGAAATTCTTTTCGCGGCAGTTCCCTCGAATTCAAAGATCGCTATTTCGAAGCGGTTGACGGAGGGCTCCAGCCTAACACTGCGGTGTTGAAACAGGTTCGATTCAGAGCCGGAAACCTGTTCGACTCTCAGGCGTCCTCCTTCGGGCCGATGGTCTATGACGTTCTCCTCTGCCGCAATTTGCTAATCTATTTTGACCGAGAGCGGCAGGATCGCGCGCTGGTCTGCCTCAAAGGGCTCCTCGCCAGCGATGGACTTCTGCTTGTCGGTCCGGCGGAGTCGGCTCTTCCCAGGCTGCATGGCTTCGCTTCCGTTGAGTGGCCAATGGCGTTTGCCTTCCTGAAGTCGAACCGGGTTCAGGCTGGGATGCGGGCCGTTCCACTTTCCAGCCCAACACGAACCCCTTCGGCGCCGAAGCCAAAGGCTCAGGTTGTTCCACCAGTGGGGAGAGAAGAGCAATTACAAACCACGGCCCAGTTGCTTGATCAGATCACTGAGGGCCTCAAAACGATCGAACGGATTGCCAATGCGGGGCGGGTTAAGGAGGCACAGGAAGTCGCTCGGGCGCATCTGAAGCAATTCGGTCCCTCAGCGGAACTTTTCTACCTGCTGGGTCTCGCTCAGGATGCAGAGGGGGCTGCTCCTGAAGCGGTCCAGAACTATCGGAAGGCGCTCTATCTCGCGCCAAACCACCAGCAGGCCCTTACCCATCTTGCTCTACTCCTTCGGAAGCAAGGTGACCTCAATGGCGCCGAGGCGCTGACAGGTCGGTTGGATCGAATCCAAAAAAGGAGCGGCACCTAATGTCAGCCTCGACAACGTTCGCGAGCCCGGTGGAGCAGATTGAAATAGATGACTGCTGGCGGCAGATCGGCATTCGGGGCGACAAATCTTGTCCCGAATTGGAGCAGCATCTCCATTGCCGCAATTGCCCCACTTACAGGAGGATTGCACGAGGGCTACTAGACCGTACCGTGTCGTCGGCTTACGGCGACGAATGGCTTAGACATACTGGCCGCGAGGTCGGTTCGGCAGCCGAAGCCGATGCATTTCGGACAGCGATTCTGTTTCGTTTGGGCGAGGAATGGCTGGCACTCCCAGTTACCATATTTCACGAAGTGGCTGAATCTCGCCCGATCCATTCGCTTCCACACCGCAGAAACAGCGCAGTGCTTGGCATCGCCAACGTCCGCGGCGAGTTGCTTATTTGCCTGTCACTGGCTGAATTGCTTGGCATCGACGAGGTCCAGAGCGGAGAACACGGCAGACAAGCCAAGAGTTTTCGCCGCCTGGTGGTGGTGGGCGAGCGCGACAAGCGGGTCGCTTTTATGGTTGATGAAATCTACGGGATACATCGCTTCAGCGAAAATGAAACTCTCGCTGTGCCGACCTCAGCCGGCAACGCGGTCTCGGCCGTCACCGTTGCGGTGCTTCCATGGCAGGGGCGAACAGTCGGGTGTCTCGACGGAGGTCAGTTGCTCGCGATGTTGGATCGGAGCATTGCATGACCGACGAGGACTTCAGCCAGGTTTCTATGCTGAACCTCTTCCGGGCCGAACTGGAGTCACAGTCGCAGGCTCTGGTTTCCGGTCTACTGACGCTCGAACGCGATCCCGTCGCTGCCGACGCATTGGAAGGCTGCATGCGAGCTGCGCATTCCCTGAAAGGAGCTGCACGTATCATCGAGTTGGCGCCAGCTGTCGAGGTTGCGCATGCAATGGAAGAATGTCTGGTTGCCGCGCAACGTGGGCATCTCAGGCTGCGTCGGGAGCATATCGATACGCTTTTGCACGGAATCGACGTCCTTAAGTTAGTAGCGTCGGACTCAACCTCGAGGGAGGGCAGCGCAAATTCTGACGTTGCCAGTTTCCTGGCGGCGTTCAAGAAAGTGCCGCTGGCTGAGGGCATTGCCCTGGACGTCAATCCTGCGGCTGATTTCACAGCACCGAATGACGGCCAGGAAGTGCTGGCAAGCAAGTCTTCAGCAGGCCCGCTCGTTCCGGCGGAACCGCAGACTGAGGGCAACGTCGGCTCTGACCGAATGGTTCGGGTTACGGCCGATAGCTTAAACCGATTGCTCGGGCTGGCCGGTGAGTCCCGGATGGAGTCTCGGCGCCTCAGGCCATTTACCAACCGGTTGCTCCGGCTGAAACGACTTCAGTCAGACCTAGCAGCAGCGTTCGATGATGTTCGCTCGATGCTGCCACCAAAAGACGAGAGATTGGCCCACGCGCTTGCTGAGGCGCAGCAAAAGCTTCGGCTGAGTCAGGTTTTCCTGGCTGAGCGTCTGGATGAATTGGATTCAGTAGACCGAAAGGCCACCGACCTTGCTAATCGACTATATGACGAAACATTGGCGAGCCGGATGCGCCCTTTTGAGGATGGTATACGGCACTATGCGAGAATGGCTCGTGACCTCGGCCGTGCGCTCGGCAAGAAAGTGCGATTGGAGATCGTCGGCGGCTCAACCGGCATCGACCGTGACATCCTTGACCAGCTTGATGCACCCCTGGGGCATCTCCTGCGCAACGCTGTCGACCACGGGCTAGAATCGCCCCAGGAACGTCTCGCGACCGGTAAAACCGAAGAAGGTCTTATACGCCTGGAAGCACGGCACAATGCCGGCCTGCTGCAGATCACCGTTGCGGACGACGGAAGGGGAATCGACCTACAGAAACTGCGCGAGACCATCCTCGTGCGGCAGCTTGCAACGAGGCAAACCGTTGCAACGCTGAGCGAGTCAGAACTACTTGCATTTCTGTTCCTGCCAGGTTTTTCGATGAAGGCAGATGTTACGGAGATTTCTGGCCGTGGCGTTGGACTTGATGCAGTGCAGGCAATGACGAAGGTGGTTCGGGGCATTGCTAGCGTCTCGTCGGAGTTCGGCGTCGGAACGCGATTTCAATTGCAGCTGCCGCTGGCCTTGTCAGTGCTCCGCACGCTGCTCGTCGACGTCGGCGGAGAGCCCTACGCGTTCCCGCTCGCCGCGATTTCCAGGACAATAAAGTTGAATCGCGCGAACATCGAACTCCTACAGGGGCATCCGCATTTCCGCTTCAACGGCCGACAGGTCGGACTGGTTACAGCACGTGAGGTGCTAAACCGTAGTGACACTCTGTTGGATAGCGACGATATGTCAGTCGTCGTGCTCAATGGAAATCAGGGCGAAGCATATGGCCTGGTTGTTGATCGTTTCCTCGGCGAACGTGAGTTGGTGATCCGTCCCCTCGATCCTCGTTTTGCCAAGATCAAGGATGTCAGCGCTGCGGCGCTGATGGAAGATGGATCGCCGGTACTGATCCTCGACGTCGACGATTTGATCCAATCCGTGGAGAAGCTTGCCTCAACCGGCGCGCAACGAAGTCTTCGGCGCACCGCAGCCAGCGCCGAAGCGCGGAGGCGCAAGCGCGTGCTTGTTATCGACGATTCGCTTACGGTCCGAGAGCTCGAGCGCAAGCTGCTTGGCAACTACGGCTACGATGTCGAAGTTGCCGTCGATGGTATGGATGGTTGGAACGCCGTTCGATCTGGTGGTCCCTTCGACCTTGTAGTCACTGACATCGACATGCCTCGCATGGACGGTATCGAACTGGTGGGTTTGATCCGGAAGGACACCCAACTCAAAAACACGCCGATCATGATCGTTTCCTATAAAGATCGGGAGGAAGATCGCACCCGCGGTCTTGATGCCGGTGCGGACTACTATTTGACCAAAGGTAGCTTTCATGATGAGGCGCTGATTCATGCCGTCGTGGACCTGATAGGCGAGGCGACCACATGAGACAGAAGGTGGAGACCTGTAGATGAGAATCGGCATCGTCAACGATATGCCGATGGCCGTTGAGGTTCTGCGCCGGCTGGTTGTTTCGAACACGGAACATCAGCTCGCCTGGATCGCGACCAACGGGCATGAGGCAGTTGAAGCCTGCGGACGAGACCTCCCGGATCTCGTGCTTATGGACCTAACAATGCCAGAGATGGATGGCGTGGAGGCAACACGCAGGATCATGGCAGAGACCCCGTGCATGATCCTACTGGTAACAGCCAGCATCGCAGCGAATGTGCCCGGTGTCTATGAAGCGATGGGCTACGGCGCGCTTGACGCGGTAGATATCCCGTCGATTGGCATCGACGGCAAAGTTTCATCGCAATCCGCTCGGCTTCTGGCGAGTAAGATAGCGACAATGGGCAAGCTGGTCGGTGACGCGCCGTCAAAGTCGAGCGGCCGCATGTCAGATGCGGCCAAATCGTCGCCTCGGCATCTGATTGCGATCGGTGCCTCCGCGGGCGGACCGGCTGCTGTTGCCACGGTCCTGAGCGCATTCCCCAGTGACTTCGTGGGCGCGATTGTGCTCGTCCAGCACCTCGATGCTCAGTTCGTTCCAGGCTTGGTCAATTGGCTGGGGCAGCATACCACTCTTCCGATCCGTGCAGCGCGCGAAAGAGATAGTCCTCAAGCAGGCACTGTTCTTATTGCCAGCACCACGGACCATCTGGTTTTCAAATCAGCCCAGCAACTCGGCTACACGTCCAGTCCAAAGGACAATGTCTACCGACCGTCGGTCGATGTGTTTTTCGAAAGCGCGGCGCAGTGGTGGTCAGGCTTGGTGATCGGTGTCTTGCTCACAGGAATGGGAAGCGATGGTGCCCGCGGACTGAGACATCTCCGCGAAAAGGGGCATCTCACGATTGCGCAGGACAAAGCAACCAGCGCCGTTTACGGAATGCCCAAAGCCGCCGCCGCAATCGGCGCGGCCAGCGACATTCTTCCTCTGGCCTCGATCGGCTCGCGTGTCATCGAGGCTTGCGATCATTCTACGTGGAAAGGCACTTTCCTATGACGCAGGAACCGGAACTGGTCCCGCCGCTCGCGGAGAATTATTCATCGATGGTTCTCCTGGTCGACGATCAAATCATGGTGTGCGAGGCCGTCAGACGCGCTCTCAGTAACGAGCCGGATATCGCCTTCCATTTTTGCACCGACCCATTGAAAGCGATGGCGGTTGCGGACGAGGTCAGGCCGACAGTTATCCTGCAGGATCTGGTCATGCCCGGCATGGATGGGCTGCACCTGGTACGGGCATATAGAAAAAATTCATCGACGCACGCTGTGCCGGTCATAGTGCTTTCAAGCAAGGAAGATCCAACCATTAAGGGCGAAGCTTTTGCGGCGGGAGCGAATGATTACTTGGTCAAACTGCCGGACCGAATTGAACTGATTGCACGTATTCGATACCACACCCGGGCCTTTCTTGATCACGTGCAGCGAGACGCAGCTTATCGGGCACTGCGGGAAAGCCAGCGGCAGCTGATCAGTGCAAATCTCGAGCTTGAGCGTCTGACACGGATCGATGGTCTAACCGGTCTCGGCAATAGGCGATATTTTGATGAATATCTGGCGGCTGAGTGGAAGCGCGCTTTCCGTACTAAGGGTCCTTTGTCGGTATTAATGATCGATGCTGACAACTTCAAAAGATACAATGATGCCTATGGCCACATGGCTGGCGACGAGGTGCTCAAACAGATTGCCCACGCAATCCAAACTGGCGCTGGCCGCTCCAACGACCTGGCTGCACGGTATGGGGGCGAGGAGTTTGTGATCGTGTTGGTTGACGCTTCAATGGAACATGCAAACGCAATCGCCTTCCGGCTCGTCCAAAGCGTGCGAGATCTGAACATCCCGCACGATTCCGGCAGAGTGACCGTCAGCGTTGGCGTCGCTACAACGGTACCCAATGAGAACGAGAGCCCGAATGATCTCGTCAAAGCCGCCGATCTGGCACTATTCCGTGCAAAGTCGGAGGGACGAGATCGCGTCGTGGTTGATGGTGTATGAGAAGGCCGCTGCCCTGGAGGTCTGCGCGATAGCAGTCCGTTTCGACCCAAGCCGCTTTGTGCTCGAATACCCGCCGAAAAAATCCAGGAGGAGCGCCCCTCATTTCAAACGATCCTTTCGCCCCTCTCCGGCAGCGTTTCCTTGTCCGATGCGCCGATCAGCTCACGGAGCTGAAGGCCATTGCACGTCAAGGCGATGCCCTCCCCACCCGGGATGCGCTGGTTAGTATCGCCCACTCGCTGGCGGGGGCGGCGGGTACGTTCGGGTTTGGGGAGATCAGCGCGCGCGCGTCCGCGCTGGAGACGCTGCTGGTCGAGAAGGGGGGTGAAGCGGCGCCCGAAGCCGCGCTCCATGCGCTAATTGCGGAGATCGAGCGGACGCTGCAATGATGCGTCCGGCCATGCTTATTTCTTGGTGGCGGACAGGCCGGTCCTGGTCATCTCGCCCCAGTTCTGGTCTGCCCGCAAGAATTGCCACCACCCCTTCACGCGCCAGAAATTGTTGAGTTGGCGATAGCCAAAATTTTCTATCACGGCGACCGCCGTCAGCACGGCCAGGTCGCGGGCGCGCGGGAAGCGCTGGAGCTCGGCCTCTTCGAGGACGAGGGAGCATACGCTGACACAGACGCCATAGGTGAAGATGAGCGAGGTGAAGGCCAAAAGATACTCCGCCGAAAGGATGCCAAGCAGCCAGAAGGCCGGGATGAGGATATAGCCCAGCACCTCCGCCACCGGCCCGAGCACGTCGACAATCAATATGTGGCCGAAGCCGAGCAAGCCGACGCGGCCATAGCGCGGATTGAAGAGCATAGCGCGGTAGCGGAAGAAGCATTCGAGCGAGCCGCGCTGCCAGCGCGTACGCTGCCTGGCAAGCACGCTCAGCGTTTCCGGCGCCTCGGTCCAGCATACCGGCTCGGGAATGAACTGGATGCTGTATTTGCGCTTTTTATCTCGCATGTGGCGGTGCAGCTTGATGACGAGGTCGAGGTCCTCGCCCATCGAGCCCTTGGTGAAGCCGCCCACCGCCACCACTTCGGCGCGGCGAAACATGCCGAAGGCGCCGGAGACCAGCATCAGCGTGTTGATGCGGCTCCAGGCAAGCCTGGCCATCAGAAAGGCGCGCAGATATTCGACCACCTGGAGGAGCGGCAGCAGGCGCCGCGGCAGACGGACCTCGCGCACTCTCCCCGCTTCGATTTTCGAGCCGTTGGCGATGCGGATCGTGCCGCCGACGGCGATGGTGCGCTCGGGGTCGTCAATGAAAGGCTGGGCGGCGCGCATCAGCGCATCGGGCTCGAGGATGGAGTCCCCGTCGATCACGCAGAACAGCGGCGCGCGACAGACATTGATGCCCGCATTCTGGGCGTCGGCCTTGCCGCCGTTCTCCTTGTCGACTACGAACAGCCGCTCGGTGATCGGCGAGGAATAGAGGCCCCGGATCGGCATGTGCGCGAGCGCCTCCTCATAGGGCCGGTGGAATTTCACCAGCTTGAAGGCCTCGATGAGGCGCAGCAAGGTCTCGTCCTTCGAGCCATCATTGATGACGATCACCTCGAAAATTGGATATTCGAGCGCGAGCATAGAGTGAACGCTCTCGACCACGTTCAACGCCTCGTTATAGGCGGGCACCAGGAGCGCGATCGGCGGCGCAACGTCGCTATAGCGGTGCCAGAGCAGCGCCGAACGCGCGACCGGCGGGCGCTTGGACAGCGCGTAGCCGGCGACGATGAGCTGCAGGAGATAGATCGTGGTTTGCGCCAGCCCCGCTCCGATGATGAACCAGGACAGGATGGTGGCGGCAAGCACAATCTCGTGGCTCCAGTCGGCGATCATACGGCTGGCCCCTCGGCGAGAATGAGCGAGGCGGTGCGCTGGCTGCGCGAGACCTCGCTGCCGGCGATCTGGCGCAGCAGCAGCTCTCCCGGCTGGCCGAAGGAGCGCAGCGCATTGGCGGCGGCATAGCGCACGTTCCACACCTCGTCGTCCATCAGCTTGGACAGCGGCGGGGCGAGTTCGGCGAGCCCCAGCCGGCCGGCGGCATCGGCGGCGGCGCTGCGCACCTCCCAGTCGCCTTTTGCCATCGCGCGCGCAAGAATCGTCGGCGCATCGGCGTGTCCGGTGAGGCCAAGCGCGCGCAGCGCCGCGGCGGCAACCTCGAGCGAGGCGTCACCGGCCAGGCGGGCAAAGAGATCGGCGAAGCGAAAGCCGCCGGCGCGAGCCAGCGCGTCGATCGCGGCCGCGCGGATGAAGGGCACGACGTCCGTGCGCGCGGCATGGTCCGCCAACTCGTCGAGGCGGGCCGGCGGAAAACGCCGGAACAATTCGATCAGGCGCCGTGAGCGCTGCCCTGCGACGCCGATCTTGCGCAGCGCAATGCCGAGCGGCGGCAGGCTGTTCAGATCGCAGAGCGCGATGGCGACGGCGATCCTGACCTCGCGCGAACGGTCGTGGTCGAGCGCTGAAAGCAGGCTTGCCACCGCACCGTCCGAGCGCAGCGCCGCCAGCATCTCGGCCGCATGAATGCGTTCGGCGCCGTGGCCTTTTTCCAGCTGCCCGCCGACAAGGGCCGGTAGTTCGCATTCGTTGAAAGCGGCAAGGACGTCGTCATGCTCCTCACCGCGCAAAAGCGAAATGAACTCGAAGCCAGCATTGATCGCCACGCCTGCCGGCACCGAAAGGATGGCCACCTTCAACGCCTCGCGCTCGCGGCTTTCGGTGAAGGCGATCAGCGCCGTCAGAAGCTGGCGCCGCTGGTCGGCCACAGCCTTGTTCCGGCGCTCCTGCAGCACGCGGCGCGCGATCAGGAACAGCATGACCACCAGCGAAAGAGCACTGAGCAGTATGGAGAGATGCCAGATGTACCTCATCGTCAAAACCGCGCGGTCAGGCCGAGACCGAATATATCTCGGTCGAATGTCGGCCGTTCTTCATGCGCGATGCTTGCGCGCAGCGTCAGCGGGTCGCTGACGTCCCAGGAAATACCGCCGAAGAGGGTGCGCGTCGGCACCAGCGTGCCGTCGGAGATTTCGGGGGCGTCCGCATAGCCGCCAAAGATGTTGAAGTGCGGTGTCACCGCAAGGTCGGCGCGAAGCACATAACCGTCCGCGCGCGTGCCGATATCGTCCTGCGCATGCACCCAGCGGGCAGAAAGCCCCAGGCGGCCATCGAGGATATAGGTCTGCATCCAGGGCGAGATGCTGGTGACATTTGTGTTGGCGAAATTGTCAAAGCGGGCGTCGATGTTGAGCAAAAGCGGGCCGAACGCCTTTGCCGGCGCCACGATCTGCCACGAAGCGCCGGCGCCGATCGAATAGCGCGCCAGGAAATCGGCGTCCGGCGTCGTCGCCGCCAGCGCATATCCGGAGAACGCCGGCGAGAAGGCTTGGTCGATGCGGCCTTCGACCTGCACGTCGGTGTGGCCAAAGCGGGTGGCCAGCCGGGCCCGGCCGGAAATCGTCGTGCGCGGCGACAGCCGATAGGCAAGGCCGGCCGAATTGTCGGTCCAGTCGCCGAGCCCGTCGGTGAGATCGCTGATCTCGCTGCCGACGTCGAGCCGCCATTTGCGCGGCGGCGACACGGCCAGCCTTTGCTGGATATCGGCCGAGCCTGACTCGATGGCGAGCGCCTGGCTGTAGGCTTGCCGCGCGTCGTCTTCGTCACCCTCGGCGCGGCGCACATCGCCGAGCCCGACTAGCGCCTCGGCATTGCGCGGATCGAGCGCAAGCACGCGCTGGAACGACTGCCCGGCCCGCGTGTAATCGGCCTTGAGCAAGGCAACTCTTGCATCGAGGTCAAGCGCCTCGACATTGTCCGGCGCCGAGGCCAGAACGCCGTCGACCAGAGCGCGGGCGCGCGGCGCGTCGCCCTGCCAGATCGCCAGGCGCGCCTTGCCCAACCGCGCGTCGAGAAGGCCGGGCTTGATTGCAAGCGCGCGGTCGAAGAAATGCTCCGCCTCGTCGAATCGCTGGCTGGAGCCGGCGACAAGGCCAAGGGCGACCAGGATGTCGGTGTTCGTCGGCGCCAGCCTCAGCGCCTGGCGATAGACCTTCTCCGCCTCGGGCAGCTTTCCCGCCGCCCGCAGACGCCTGCCCTGCTCCATCAGGCCGGCGACGGGATCGGGCTGCCGGCTGGCCGGTTTCTTTACCCGCGCCGGAGTCGCGGGAGCCCGTTTCGCCTCACTGGCGGCGGCCTGCTTCGCCTTGCGGATGTTCTCGACAAGCGCTGCGGCGTCGGCATTGCCTGGATCAGCCTGCGCAACCTTCTCGGTGAGCGGCAGCGCGGCATCCAGGTTGCCCGAGCGGAATTCGACCTCGGCCATGCCGAAGCTGGCGTCCCGATAGGTCGGGGCGAGCGAGAGCGCCCTGGAAAAGGCGTCGCGCGCCGCCGGCAGATTGTCCCGGCCGAGCTCGGCGAAACCGAGCTGAACCAGGGCGTCGGCATTGGCGGGCTTGAGCGTCAGGGCGCGCCGGAAAAGATCCGCCGCCTCGTCGAAATGCTGCGCTTGCCTGGCCTTGACGCCGGACGCGTAGAGCTCATCCCCCGTCTGCGCCAGCGCCGCGCCCTGAGGCACGGCGATCGCCAGGATCAGGCATGCGGCAAGGGCAGCACGCCGGCCGCGCCGCATCAGCGCTTCCCGCTTCTGCGCGCAAGCAGGCGCGCCAACCGGGCCAGAAGCTCCTCGGGGATGAATGGCTTCACCAGATAGTCGTCGGCTCCCTTTTCAAGGGCCGAAACGATGTCCTTCTCGGCTTTGCGGGCGGTCAGCATGATCACCGGGGTCTCGGACAGAGCCGGGTCGCCCTTGATGCGGGCCAGCACCTCAATGCCATCGGCCTTGGGCATCATCGCGTCGAGCACAATGATGTCGGGGCCGTCCTGCTCCGCCTTCGCCAGCGCCTCCGCCCCGTCCACCGCCTTGATGACCTCGTATCCCTTCGCCCTCAGCCTGAATTCCATCAGCTCGAGCAACAAGGGATCGTCATCGCAGATCAGAACTCTTGCCTTCGTTCTATCCACCAATCCTGCTCCGGTTCCGTCGCCCCCCGGAGTGATCAACCAATGAACCGACATCCGCCAAAGCGGTCCATGATAGACAAATTTCACGCGGCCTTCGCCGCCATCACCGCGCGATCATAGATAAAGCCGATTCGCGACAGCCGCATTTCGATACAATCACTAGATGAATATCGGCCCACGGTATAGGAGCCGTAAACGGCAAACGGCGCTTACCGACAGGGTTCATGCCGTCGCCTTGCCCTGCGCGCCTAGGCAGGGCCATCGCGCCGCGGGAGCAGCTTTCTTACTTCGCCTGCAAGCGCCAGCGGATCGAAAGGTTTGGCGATGACCCCGACCGCTCCCATGGCGAGATAGCGTTCGACCTGATGCGTCTGCGTGCGCGCCGTGATGAACGCCACGGGTATCGATGCCGTCAGCGGCGAATCGGCCAGGCGCGTCAGCGTTTCCGGTCCGTCCATGTCCGGCATCATCACATCGAGCAGGATGAGGTCGGGCTGCCAATCGACGGCATCGGTCAGCGCCGCGACCCCGGAGGAGCAAGACCGCACCTCGAATTCCGGGTCGAGCTCAAGCGACATCTGGGCGATTTCGCGTATATCATCCTCGTCATCCACATATAGGATCCGTGCCGGCATCATCGTCGCTCCTTGCCAGGGGTCGGGGCGCTGCCGTCGCGAGTAGCGATCAGCATGCTTCTGACCAGCTTCGCGACGTCGACTTCGGAGGCCCTGGTCTTGGTCATGATCGCCTGCACCCGGTCGCCGAGTTTCTCGTCCATTTCCGCCGCCGAGAACACGATGACCCGGGTCTCCAGCGGCAGATCGGCCAGCAGGTCCAGACCCGATCCGTCGGGAAGCGCTATGTCCAGGATGACCAGGTCAAAGCGACGCTTCGCGACCGCTCGCCGGGCGTCCTGCAGCGTTTTCGCCGAGGCGATCGAGACGCCCGGACCCAGCCCTGCCGACATCACGGCAAGCACGCCCTCATCGTCCTCGACATGCAGAATCTGCGCCTTCTCGACCCTGCGGCCGACGATCTTGGCGAGAGCGGCGTGGAGCCGCGCCGAGTCCACCGGCTTCTCCAGCCAGTCGACGATGCCGACGGCGCTGCCGTTCAGCGTGCGCCTAGCTTCGTCGGCGACGGCGGAGATGACGATGACCGAAATGTCGGAATTCACCGGCGATGCTCTTATGTCGTGGAAGAGGTCGATGCCGGATTCCCCAGCCAGCCTGATGTCGAGCGTCAGCGCCACATAGTCGCGGGAGCGCAGCAGCGCCTTGGCGGTGTCGATGTCGGGGGCGACGTCGCTGGAAAAGCCTTCCGCCTCGAGAAGTGCCGCGATCACCGCAGCGACGTCGGGCTCGTCCTCGCAGATGAGGACACGCAGACGGCCATCGCGCTTGCGCTCCCGGCGTTCGACCAAGATCGGCTTCTCGGCCTGCCTGGGCGCTTCGGCAAGGTCGACGTGAAACGAGGTTCCTTTGCCTTCCTCTGTTTCGTAGGATGCGGCGCCGCCCAGCTTTTCCATGATGGTCTTGACGATGCTCAAGCCCAAGCCCGTGCCTCCCTTCTTGCGGGTGCTGGACGCGTCCGCCTGCTCGAACTTGCCGAATATGCGGCTGCGGAACGCCTCCGGGATGCCAGCGCCCTGGTCGATCACGGAGATGCGCAGCATGTCGCGGTCGCGGCGCTGGAGCTTCACCGTCACGGTGCCGCCGGCATCGGAGAACTTGATCGCATTCGACAGCAGATTCGCCATCACCTGGTGCAGGCGGTCAGGGTCGATATTGGCCTCGGCGCGCGGGGCATCGTCGACCATAACGATGCGGATCCTGCTCTCGGCCATATAATTGGAACTGGCGGCAATGGCCTGCTCCAGGACCGGACGTACAGGCATCTGCCTGATCTTGAAGGCGATCACGCCCGATTCGATCTTCTCCATGTCGAGGATGTCGTTGATGAGAAGGACCAGCCTTTCACTGTTGTTGTGGGCGATGTTGACGAGATTGGCGACCTTGGGTGACAGTTCGCCCCCCACACCGGCCGCGATCAGGCCGAGCGACCCGCGTATGGAGGTAAGCGGTGTGCGCAATTCATGGCTGACCGTCGAGATGAAGTCATTCTTTAGCTGGGCGTTTTGCTTCTGCTCGGTGATGTCGCGGTTGTAGGTGATGACGCCGGCGATCTTGCCTGCCTCGTCGCGGAAAGGCGCTTTCAGCGTGTAAAGCCAGCCCTGCCTGCCATCCGGTAGGAGAGCGGGTTGGTCGATGCGCAATGTCTGCCCGGCCTCCAGCGCGCCCGTTTCATCCTGCCTGAAGCGCTCGGCCACGTCCTTGGGGTAGAAATCGAAATCCGTCTTGCCGATAAGGTCCTCGACCGAGGCGGCGCGCACCAGTTCGGCGGTGGCTGGATTGGCCGCGATGAAGCGGCCGTTGACATCCTTCACGTTGAGGCTATCCGGCAGCTCGCGGACCATGGCCCGGTAGATCATGTTGGACATGGCGAGATCACGCCGCCGCTCCTGGCGATCGAGCAGCACGCCGATGATGAAGGTGCTGAGGAAGCGGAACACCAGCGACGGGAGCGTGCTCTGCTGGACAAAGCCGGCGACGACTTGCGGGGGGATGATCAGAAGGGTGATCAGCCCGGCAAGCGCGACGGACACGCCGAGGCCGAATATGTCGAACATGGTGCGTGACCGGGCCGCGACGATATGGTGCCATGCTAGACCGACGACGGCGGTGATCAGGATGCTCACGATGCCGACGCTGGCACCCTGCCCGCCAAGATAGAGCCGATAGGCAATGGAGCCGGCGGTGGCGATGAACAACGCCGGCCACCCGCCGAAGAACGCGGCGGCGCCGACAAAAGCGGCGCGCAGATCGACGACGAAGCCGGAGACGGACAGAGCCGTCGCCATGGAAATGATCGCGCCCGCGCACATGACCAGGCCGAGAAGCAGCGACTGTACCCGCTGCGAGAGACGCCCCGTGAAATCCGCCACAAGGTCCCAAGCAACGACCAGGATGGAGACGAGGGCAAGATTGGCGAGGAGTGAGTGCCAGATCTCGTTCATGACTTTCCGGCTCCTTTTACCGATAGATATCGGCAAAATCTATCCAAGCTCTAAAAGGGATGCGCGCTAGCCGACGGTGTCGAACCGATAGCCGCCCGACGGGACGATTCGGTAGGCGTCTTAGTTGCTGCACACGCCTAGGGCATCTCTTTGGCTCAGGTTCCAGCTTCGGTATTGACTATTGGTTGTTCTCCGGCGTCTGCTTCCGAGTGGAGGCAACAGACGCTCCTATGGCCATCATGCGGCGCAAAGCTGCCGTTCACGCCCTGGCAGGTGCGTCATCTTTGGGTCAGCGGTCCGGCCTACAAAGCCTTGGAAACGCCTAATAATGTGAAATGGGTATTCCACACTCGTGAACACCGCAGATACGTAGCGCGGGATTTCGCTCGATACTGGTCGGTTCGGTAATAGCCCTGCGCCCTCATGCGCTCGAGCTGTTCCTTTGTCTGAGGCATCTCGGCAAACAAAATCTTTAAGGCGATGCTTGGCCGATGGTGATGAGCTGCGCTGGCAGTCGCCAGCGGCCCGCAAAGGTTAGTACCGCTAATCCCGTTAGTCCCGCCGCCAAATGAAAAAGGCCCGCCACCGTGAGGGCAGCGGGCCTAGTTCGGGAGGAATGTCGGGCATCCCCTTTGCCCGCGAAATAACGGTACGCCCTACTTAGCTGGATAATAAGCTCGCGCCGGTTGAACCTCAGCATATTCAAGCTGCGTGACTTTTCTGCCACTAGATATAGAAAGCGCACCATCGAAGCAGCGGGCCAAATCCTGCAAACTTGCAGGTTTGATCAGTTCGCCTTCCGGCGCCTTGGCTGTTTTGTAATCGGATGCGCCGCGAGAAAGGCCTCATCGGCCGCGATCAGAGCGGCGATTTCTGCTGCCTTGATCGGAAGACATTGATCCTTGGCGGCCACATCACGCTTCCACTGGACAGCGAGTAGATCGGGGGCAGGAACGCGGATCTGCTCGGCAATCGCCTGCCGCCATCGTTCAACGCATTCCCACTGCCGCTGGTCGACCTCGTTGGCGGCCCGGGCATCCTCCAGCACCCACTGCGCCTAAAGGCTCTTCGCTAAAAGGATAGTCTCTTTCCACCTTGGCGAGATCGGTGACGAAATGGGCTTTCCTCCAGTTGTCGCCGCGCGCCTTCCGCATTAGCTGGTTGTGATGCGCGTCGCGTCGATAAGCACGGCATCCGGCAATGGCTCTAGGCATTGCTGCACAAACGCAGACAACGCCGTTCCGTTGATGGTCGATCTCATGACAGATCCCCGCCATGGCCTTGATATCGGCGACAAGGCTTTTGAGGATCTGGACCTCGCTGGCGTCGTCATCCGTATTCCAACGGCGCCGTACCTTCACGTTCGCGAGCAGGCCTCCAGGCTTTTCGACCGGGCCTTCATGAGACGATCGAACGCGCGGGCCACCGCAGCCTCCTTCTTTTCTGCCTTGCGAACACGGGCTCCGAGACGGTCGCCTCCTCGATTTCCGCGGTCCTTGCGGTAGCATGTCGCCGCCGATCGTCCGCGGCTTTGAACTCGGCCGCGCGGCGCAAGAGCTTTGCGTCTCCCCGGCCTGTCATAGGCCGTGCTCCCTCTCAGGGAAGGCCAGCGCCGCCTGTAGCGTGTTCTGCGAGCTCGAGCAGACAATGCAGCGCGACTCGATCGTAAAGCGGATCGCCTCCACTACGCCCCCAAGACTTGTTGCCGGCGGACAGTCATCCCACAGCCGATCGAACGCTTGTCCAAAGTTGTCTGGACGAACTCCTCCTCGTTGCCGATATCAGTCAACTCACTTGGGAGCGCGGCGAATGCCACCATCCCGGCGCGGTATTCGGCGATCGCCTCGGCGAGCGGGTCCATGCTCGCGCGATGGCTGTGGAAAGCGCCGCAGCGGCTCCTATGGCCGGCAGAGAGGCCAGCCCGCCAATGTGCTCGCCGTCTCTTTCACGCAATCGGTAAATTGCCGATACATATATTAGCAAGCACTTAATTACCTGGCGCGACGATGTCCTGCGTTGGGGCGATGGTGTTGCTATGCAGAGCGATTTTGCAGCAGCGCGTGAGTTGCTGGAGTGCGCGCAGAACAGACTGTGCGGGAACGACCAAACAAGCCAGAGCGTCCGCGCGATGCTTGACGCTCTGATTGACGAAATAGCGGCTGCTGAATTCCAGAAGGCACCATCGCCTATCATACCCTTTCCGCGAACCCGGCCGCCGCGTAATCGGTGAAAGTGCGCCGTGCTCATTGAAAAAGCCCGCGCGAAGTGAGCCCTTGTTGTTGCCGGTGCGGAACGCTAGGCGGCCACCAATACCTCGCCGAGTACCATCAGGTCTGGCACCTCGCACATCTTCAAGGCGGCGCACGCCGTATATTTCACGTCCAGTCGCCGATCTCTTTCGCCATAGACAGAGCCTTGGCCGCGCCAATCCGGCTTCTCGAACACACTGACGACGTCGTTCTTCTGTTTAGCGATGCTGTTCAACGAAAGTTCTACATGCGGGTGACAACTGCGCCATCTTGCTTTGAAGATCGCATTTGCCAATCGGCGTCGTCGGGCAAACCGATTTGTAATCACGGTTGCATGCCTTGCCTTGGAAAGATTTGAAAGTTTTTACTTGCTTTGGGCTGGTTCCGCTCGCTGGAACTAGGCCGGAACCAATGTCCATCGCGCCATCCTTGCTGCCCTTGCCACCCCTGCCACCTCCGCCGCCCCCTTTCGCAGAGGCGATGCCAGAAACGGCGGCGTATGCGACAGTTGCACCGATCATGGAAAGCAGTGCACGACGTGATGTAGACATTGTCGAAACCCCCTTACTTCCTGTTAACTAAATTAGCACAAGCGAATGTAGATTCATATTCGGTGTTTCGATCGAAATCGCCGAAGTGTCCCGCGCGGCCTGGCGCTCACCTATTGGCAGCGCTGCAAGGTGCCGACCTTCGCCAGCGCCTTCACATGCGGCCGAAAGTCGGCTTCTGAACACGCCTGGTGCGTGCTTCGTCTTGGCCTTCGTAATCGGGCACGAAGGTGAAGAACACCGGTCGGCGGTCGCGGCCCACAGCCTTGCAATCCGAGCAATTAAAGAGCCCGACGAGATCCCAATGCATGGAACCATGATCCGGTCCTAGCCGATCGATCAACGCCTGGATGTCGAGCTTGGTCGACTTGCAGCACAGGGCATGCCCGCAATTTACATAGACGGATTCTCGGGCGGCCAAAGTGTCCGCGAGGGTCTTTTTCATCCGCGGAAGCGCTCGGTGTGCCAATGGATCTTGCCGTCGACCTTCATAGGCTTATGGATCATCAGCTTCTTCGGCAAATGCTCCGGGTGCACCTCTAGCAGCGTGATCTTGACTTGCGGCTTGCATCGGCTGCAGTCGAACTTCAGCGTCAGCGGATCGACACCGCCCCCATAGACCATCATCAAGTCGGCCGATCGGCAGTAGCGGACATTGCCGCAGCTGCATTCAGCTTTCACAAGCATGTTGTGCCGGGTCGCCTTTCCCAGCGTATCGATCGGTTCATGAGCCATAAGAACAAAAAAGGAACATTTTCCTTGATCGTCAAGACGGTCTGTGGAATCTTTTCGCCATGAGCGACGAGCCAGCCAGACTTGCAGAACGCAGGACAGCAGCTCCGCGTGAGCGCACGCGGATCGAAAACCACGTGTGCGAGTTCGACGGATGCGGCTTTCGTGCGCCGTTCGGTTTCGCCAAGCCCAGGCAAGAGTCACGCTGGTTCTGCTTCGGGCACCGAGCTGACGGCGAGCAGTATTTGCAGGGGGTAAGATGATCACTCCGCCAAGGCATCAGAACGACTATCTTGATCGCTCGATTGATTGCCAAGAGGCGATGGAGCCCGGTTTTCAGGCGATCGTCGATTGCATGCTTGAGGTCGGCTGGACGCGTGATGAGATCCTGCGATCGCTGAAGCGGCTCATAGCCGCCGACAACATGACGCAGAAAGAGAACGCCAGGACGGAAGCGCAACTGGCAATCGCACGCGCCATGATACGCGCCGGCAAGGCGCTATAGGCGCTAACGGCCGAGCGGCTGTTTCGAAAGAGAAATGCTCGGCTTCGTCAGTCAGTCGGGCCATGTAGTTTGCGATAAATTTGCGATAATCCGAGAGGCGAGCGCATCGCGTGCATCGCGCGATTGGCCGTCGAGCTTTAGTCGCTCGAAAACCCGTCCAGCAAGGCCAATTCGGTCGGGCCGAAAACACCTGCTTCATTGGCTTTGGTCCGGATCGGCATTTGCTTGGTTCCTCGCGCAGAATCCACCATAAACTGGCTAGTCTCTTCCCTGACATCCTGCAAAATCCGCTGCGGTGCTCGCCACGCCCGCTCAAGAGGATTGCTCTCTGGCGCCTCTCTATCTCGCGGGTTTTCGATCGTCGTTGGATTCTCGTCTGTCGGACTTCCCCAGACGTGGAGAAATTGCAGGAAGCCCACGACAACGCCAACAAGCAACAATATGAACACCACTGTGCCGAAAAACTTGGTCGCGCCAACGACCCGGTTGCGATTACGGACGTCCTGCTTGCCAGGCATGGTGAGTTCCTCCTGGAATAACAAACGTTTGGCGGTGCCTATAGCGCTCAAACCTCCCGGATGTGCTGCACCGACGCATGGCGCAGCTTGCGCTCGCCGCGTAGCGTCCTGACGCTCGCCTTGATGCCGGGCTTGATCCATTCGACGTCCGGAGTGACCTCCGCCGTGGGAAGGCCATCCGGTGGCCCGCCTTGGCCTTCTGAACGCGCTTCCATAGCCGGTCCTTGACCGCATCGGCGACAGCGATCACGGCCTAGCCGACATATTTCCCGTCCCGTGCAAACAGCCGCTCGGTCCGCTTGCCGGCCTGTCGCTTGACGCCAATCAGATCCAGCTCGGAGATGTCCCAGCATTTGATTTTCAGCCAAGCCTCGTCCCTTGGCGCCGCTGCGGTAGGAGCTTTCCCGTCGCTTCGACACCATGCCTTCGAGGCCCATTTACTCGGCCGCCTCGAAGAACTCGGCACCGCCGCCCTCGACATACTGGCTGTACTGAATGATGCCTTGCGCCGGCTTGATCAGCTCCCACAGGATCGCCTTGCGCTCGATCGCCGGCCGCTGGCGCAGATCCTCGCCGTCCTTGTGCAGGATGTCGAAGGCAACGAAGGGCGAGCAGCTCGGCGTTGACCATCCGGGAATGCATGGCGTGGAAGTTCGGCCGGCCGTCCGGGTCGGGAGCAATCATCTCGCCGTCGAGGATGAAGGATTTCGCCTTGAGCTTCTCGGCAGCAGCGTCGGCCAGCAACGCCTGGACCAATCGATGCTGGTACGGGTGAAGGCCCGAGCGCCAGCCCAGTCGAGAATGATCTGGGTGCGAAAGCCGTCATACTTGATCTCGTGGATCCAGTCGTCGCTGACCGGCGGCGTCTCGACCAAGACCGGTTCCTGCGGCTTGATGAACTTCAGCCGGTCTGCGGCGTTACGCATGCACTCGAAGCTCCGACCGCCATTACAAGGCGCGCGGGGCCGATTTGGTTGCATTTTAGCAAAATTGAATGTGAGAAAAGTAGATGAAGATCGAAGCCGACGAATGCCGGGCAGCGCTGACCCTGATCCGACGCACAATCGAGGATCACTGCCCGCCCGGCGTCCTGGTCAGTGAAGAGATGGTCAATGGGCTCAACGGGCCGGAACTGATCCACGAGGCGGAAGCGATTGCTGCGGCCATCATTGCGACCGTCGACAGATTGCAGTTGCAAACAGCGATGAAACCGCCGCGGCCAAGCGTCAAAGCATAGCTCAAACGCAAAAACCGCCAACCTTTCGGGTAACGGGCATAGCCAGGAGTGGCAAGGTGTTGACGCGGCACCGGCTTCGAACCCCGGCAGAGCAGTTGATTGCAAGCTCATGTTATGGCCACGATAGTCAAACGGCCCGCGA
Organism: Mesorhizobium sp. M0152; assembly: GCF_040322415.1. Taxonomy (NCBI): domain Bacteria; kingdom Pseudomonadati; phylum Pseudomonadota; class Alphaproteobacteria; order Hyphomicrobiales; family Phyllobacteriaceae; genus Mesorhizobium; species Mesorhizobium sp. M0152. The sequence goes on along the minus strand of NZ_JAMYTH010000015.1, from coordinate 100,169 downwards.
CAGCCCTCACCAGGACGCATACAATCTAGCGCAGGGGGATCTCGCGACAGGTCGAGAGTGGGCCCGCCTGGGGCTCGGGGCAAAAGGCGGGCCCGGCCAAGTCTTGCGGGATCTTGACCAGCGGCTATGCCGCCATCACAGAAACCAGCGGCTTAATATCATGTTCCGCTTATGAAACAAAAAGCCCGCCGGCCGGAGCCAGCGGGGTTGCGCGGCGGATTTGCCGATTTGGTCGGTGCGCCAATGCGGCTTCTCGACGCTGACGACGTAGGTTGTGGCCGGCGGGTCGGGCATCGCACTCATGTGCAAGCAAGCTTCGTCGATTTGCAGCAGATCGGATGCGCGCAATTGACATAGAGGCCTTCATTGGCTGCTAAACTAGGGTGTCGGTGGCGCTGGCAAGCGCTTCGGGACCCAATCCCCAGCTCAGCCCCTACTGCTGGGGGCTGCGTGATGGCACCTGATCGAGGAGTGTGATGTCATCAGTCTCTTGGGTCGGATTTGCTGCTGGCAGTTCGCCGTCTGGCGTTAGCTTGTCGACCGCTTCGGGCAAATCTTTCGTGATCCTGGCAATCAACTCGTCGCGCGACAGGCCAGTCTGCATCGACAGAGAAGTGAGGGTGTCCTCGTCTATTGCCGTCTCGACGTCCTTCGGTTCGATCGGCTCGTTGGGTCCGGTACTAACCCACGAATCTACCTTCGACCCTACTCCTGCATTTCTGAAGCGGGCGAGGATGTCCCCAAGCGCCGTCCCGGTTACTCCCTTGGACAGCTGGTCCATGAGCCCACCTTGCGGGTTGTTTGGATCGCGATTTCCTGCACGGCGGATCAAGTCTCCAATCTGGTCGCGATTTTGGTAAGCCAGAATGCCAAGCATTGCGACAGCCAGTCTTCCCAGATTTGCCATTGGTTTCCTCCCTTGGATCACAGAGACAAGGTTTTGTGCTCCCAAAAGTTCCAACTGTTTGACCCGGTAGATTTTCCATGGGATTTTGCCGCGCTAGCCCGTCTCTTCCCGAAAATCCTGCAGTGAGGCGTGGCGCAAATCCTCCTCGCCCCGTAGGTGTTTCACCCGGCCAATCAGCCCCCGCTTGACCCATTGCGTCGCCGGGCGCTTCATGCCCCTGGGAGCCGTACCGGCGTGCTCCTGGACGCTCTTCCAGAGTCGTTCGCGCATATCGCGGTTCAAGGTGATGAAGGCCGACCCGACATAGCGCCCTGTGCCCCGCTCGGCCATCAGGGCAAAGGCTGGCTTGCCGGCCTCGCGCTCGACGCCGAGCAGCTCGTATTGATTGTTTGTGACAGCCTTCGTCTTTAGCCAGCCGAATTGCCACTCCGGTACTTGCTGTCCATTCGCTTCCAAACCATACTCTCAAGGCCGGCTTGGTCCACCAGATGGAAGATCGCTTTAGCGTCACCGGGAAGCGCCTGGCTGAATTGGATGCGCTGTCCTTCGGGGACCAACGCGCAGGATCTCGCGACGATCGTCCAGGGTCATGTTGCGCAGATCGTGGCCATTGAGGTGCATCAGATCAAACGCCACGAAATAGAGGTCATGCTGGCGCCGGGTGATCGCCTTCCGCAACTCGCCGAAGTCGGACAAGCCGGCATCGTTCAGAACGATGATCTCGCCGTCAATGATGGCGCTTTCCACATCGAGTTCGCCGGCAGCCTTTGCGAGGTCGCGATATTTCGACGTCCACTAGGACCGCGCTCGGTCCAGAGTGGCCGAAATTGATCACGTAACACCGCGAAGCATTTTATTCGGATTTCTCGTCAGTCTTGCTCCGCGGCGGCGGTAGTGTTTTGCTTTCCGGATGAACAGGCGTGCGCCATCTGTCACCGTCGCAATCCAACGCGGTAGTGCCGCCTAGTGCGTCGGTCCCAGGTGGCAGATGAGGGTAATTCTATGAACTATAACGATATCGACCTCAATCTTTTGCGAGTCTTTGACGTGATGATGCGTGAAAGGGGCGTGACGCGGGCGGCTACCGAATTAGGCAGAACACAATCAGCTGTAAGCCACTCCCTATCGAAGCTTCGGTATCTATTGCAGGATGAATTGTTCACCAGAGATGGGGGCGAGATGCGGCCAACTCCTCGGGCAGTTGAGCTGCTGTCAAATATTTCCGCCGCGCTTGCAACGATCCGCGCGTCGATCGACCGGCATCAGATCTTCAATCCAGCAACGACGCGACGTAACTTTCGCGTTGGACTTACAGATTATCACGCCATGGTTTTCATCCCAGGCCTCATTCGAGAATTTTCTAGGCAAGCTCCTGGCGCGACGCTGAACGTCATTCCCGCAAACGGACCCGAAATCGGTTCATCGGTCTATTTGAGACAAGTTGACTGTGCGCTGACGGGAGCAGCGATACGCGACGACCCAGGTCTCTTGAAGGTAGAGCTTGGCCAGGACCGATTGTTTTGCGCGGTGTGGAGCGGAAGCAAGATCGCCAGAAACGCAATGACACTGGAAACGTATTTGGCCAGTTCTCACCTCCAGATTTCCGCAGATGGCTTGGCAGAAGGCCTCGCGGATGCCGCCCTCAAACAGATGGGTCTTCGTCGCAAAGTCGTTGCGACCATCTCGAACTATCTGGTGCTGCCCTGGGCGCTTCGCGGCACTGAACTGATTACGCATTGCGGTGACGCCATCCTGCAAATGCTGGACGACAGGAGTGAGGTGACCTTGGTCCCGCCACCCCTTCCCGTATCGAATGTGAATGCCTGGCTTATTGTTCACCGCCAGATGGCGAATGACCCGGGGACCAAGTGGCTCCGGGAAATCATCATGGGCATCTACAACGAGTCGCGGACCAAGAGACACCAAGGGTCGACCGTCGGAGCACCGGGGTCGGCCGTAAAATAGGTCGCGCGCGCTGTCGTCTGTTTCACCACTCAAGCAGCTTTTCCACCTGAGAGCGAGTGCTTCGCATTATGCGCGACGCTCATTTTCATCATGAGAACAATCGATTTGACGAATACTTAGCCTGGAGAGCACATTCCTTTCAACAAAAAAAGGGGAATGCCGAAATGAGATCAACGTTCAAGGGCCTTTTTGCCCTCGCTATCGCGTGCACCGCCTCCTCGGCGTGGTCCGCAACCCTCGACAATGTCAAGAAAAATGGCGTGCTGACCTGTGGCACAAATTCGGCCACGGCTGGCTTCAGCCTTCCCGACAATGAAGGCAAATGGACCGGATTTGTCGTCGATTATTGTCGCGCCGTGGCCGCTGCCGTGCTCGGGGACGCGCAAAAGGTCAAGTTCATCCCATTGACGCCAAAAGATCGCTTCACCGCCTTGCAGTCGGGAGAGATCGACATTCTCGCGCACAACGCAACCTGGACATCGTCCCGCGATACGTCGCTAGGCATACTGTTTGCCGGCACGTATTTCTATGACGGCCAGGGGTTCATGGTGCGCAAGCCGGACAACATCACGTCAGCCAAGGGGCTCGAGGGCGCATCGATATGCGTCACCCAGGGCACCACGACCGAGTTGAACCTTGCCGACTATTTTCGCTCGCAGTCGATCAAGTACACGACGGTTGGTTTCGCAGACGAGGAAGCTGTCGTGAAGGCTTATGAGGAGGGGCGTTGCGACGTCTTGTCCGCAGACACCTCCACTTTGAACGCGTCGCGGCTTCGCATGGCCAAGCCGGACGACAGCATTGTTCTTCCCGAGCTGATCTCCAAGGAGCCGCTTGGCCCGGCGGTGCGGCAGGGTGACGACCAGTGGTTCAATGTGGCGAAGTGGACGCTCTACGTCATGGTGGCCGCGGAGGAATACGGGGTCACCTCCAAGAACGTCGATGCTATGAAATCGTCGGACAATCCCAGCATCCGCCGCCTGCTTGGCGTGGAAGGCAGCATAGGCAAGGACATCGGGCTCGGCGATAACTGGCCAGTCGAGGTCATCAAACAGGTCGGCAACTACGGTGAAGTCTTTGATCGCAATATCGGCAAGGATTCGCCGCTGAAAATGGAGCGCGGCATGAACGCGCTCTGGAACAACGGCGGCGTTCAGTACGCTCCGCCGATCCGCTAGGCAAAGCATGGTTGCAAGGCGCTGGCGTGTTGCCACCAGCGCCCTGCACGGACCCGATAGGAACAGGCGATGTCCCATTTGTCGCTTCCCGCGCCGTCGCGCAGGAGCTTGTCGCTGCACGATACGAAAGTGCGGGGCGTTCTCTACCAGCTCTTGCTCGCTGGCTGCCTGCTGGCCTTGGCCCTGGGCATCGGCATGCAGACTGCATCGAATATGCGGGTCCGGGGGATTCCGCTCTCATTCGACTTTTGGAATGAGTCTGCCGGCTTCGACATCAATCAAACCCTGATACCGTACGATGCATTGTCCACCTACGGTCAGGCCTTCTGGGTGGGAGTGGTCAACACCCTCTACGTCAGTGTCCTCGCAATCCTGTTCGCGACCTTGCTTGGCTTCGTCATCGGCGTTGCCCGCCTGTCGCCGAACTGGATCGTTTCGAAGGTGGCGACCGCCTATGTCGAGCTTGTGCGCAATGTCCCGTTATTGCTGCAGCTGCTGTTCTGGTACAACGCCGTCCTCAAGCCGTTGCCCTCCCCGAAGGCGTCCATCGCCATTCCCGGCGGCATCTACCTCAACAATCGCGGCCTCATCATTCCGGAGATTCATTTGCATCCGGGAGCGGGGCTGGTGGGCCTGGCATTCGTGGCGGCCATTTCTTGCTGCGTTGCATTCTGGTTTCGCGTCAGGAGCGTCCAGAGACGGACGGGCGAGCAGCTGCCGGTGCTTCTGGTCAGTCTGGCGACCTTGATAGGATTTCCGCTGGTCGTGTTCCTGGCGGCTGGCGAGCCGGTCTCGTTCGTCGCGCCGCAGCTACGGGGTTTCAATTTCCAAGGCGGGCATCAGCTCTATCCGGAGTTTGCCGCTCTCCTGATCGGTCTGTCGGTCTACACCGGTTCATACATCGCCGAGATCGTCCGAGGTGGAATCCAGGCAGTGCCAAAGGGCCAGACCGAGGCTGCGTATGCGCTGGGGCTGGCGCCGGGCAAGACGCTTCGTCTGATCGTCGTTCCCCAGGCGCTGCGCATCATCATACCCCCTTTGACAAGCCAGTATCTCAATCTCATCAAGAACTCGTCGCTTGCAGTGTTCATCGGCTATCCCGACCTCGTTCAGATCTTTGCTGGGACGGTACTCAACCAGACCGGAGCCGCCGTCCAGGTCATGGCTATTACCCTGTCGGTCTATCTCGTTATCTCCCTTGCCACGTCATTGGCCATGAACGCGTGTAACCGACATTTTGCAATCGTTGAAAGGTGACGCATGAGCGATCAGTCCATGCGTTCACCAGTTGTCAGCAGCGCGCTCATACCAGCCATGGCGCCTCCCGCGGACGTTCGACCGGGTCCAGTGAGCTGGATGAAAAAGAATCTGTTTTCGACGCCGTCTTCAGGCGCGCTGACAATATGCTTTGTCCTCCTCGCCGCGTGGCTGCTGCATCACTTCCTGAGCTTTGCGATCTTCAACGCGGTCTGGAGCGGCGGCCACGAAGCTTGCCGTACGAACAGCCAAGGCGCTTGCTGGCCTTTCATCGCCGAGAAGCTCGACTACCTGCGATACGGCGCGTATCCGGTTTTCGAGCGGTGGCGCGTGGACCTTGCGCAGGCGATCGGCGCCATCCTCATCGTTTGGCTCCTGTGGACGAAGGCTCCGCGGCGCAAAGTGGCGGCGTTGCTGTTCTTCCTCGTCTACCCCGTTGCCGCGTTCGTTCTCGTGCGCGGCGTTGCCTGGCTTCATTTGCCTGTCATCGATACGACGCTCTGGGGCGGTCTCTTGATCACGTTGCTGATGTCGATCGTGGGCATCGTCTTCTCGCTTCCGATCGGGGTTATCCTGGCGCTTGGACGCAGGTCGGAACTCCCTTTCGTCAAGACGGTTTGCGTCACGTTCATCGAAGTCGTCCGCGGCGTGCCGTTTATCACAGTGTTGTTCATGGCGAACTTCATGATGCCACTCTTCGTCCCGGATTATCTGACGCCTGATCGTCTGCTGCGCCCGCTCATTGCGATAGCGTTGTTCTCGTCCGCCTATATGGCCGAGGTCGTGAGAGCCGGCCTTCAGGCGATCCCGAAGGGCCAATACGAAGCGGCCAAGGCGCTCGGGATCAGCTACTTCGACATGATGCGCCTGATCGTCCTCCCTCAGGCGTTGACGATCGTCATACCGAGCATCGTCTCGACCTTCATCGGTCTGTTCAAAGACACGACTCTGGTCGCCATCGTCGGCATCGCGGATTTCCTGAAGGCCGTCGAAACGGCGCGCGTCGATCCGAACTGGGCAGGCCCGACGATCTCATCAACCGGCTACCTCTTTGCGGGACTGGTCTACTGGGGCTTTTGCTTCGGCATGTCCCGTTACTCGCAATCGATGGAGCGCCAATTGGCGCGTGGCCACAAATCCTAGGACGCGATGATGATGCCACAAGCAATGCACGCGGCAACGAAGGCAACGCCCCATGACAAGGCGATGGCCATCGAGCCGCATGACGTCAACAAATGGTTCGGTTCATACCATGCGCTCAAGAACATCAACCTGTCGGTGACACTGGGGCAGCGCATCGTGATCTGCGGCCCCTCGGGGTCGAGCAAGTCGACGATGATCCGTTGCATCAACCATCTTGAGGAGCATCAGTCGGGCGACATCATCGTCAATGGCAAGGCGGTAACCGAGGACCTGCGCAAGACCGACGAAGTCCGCAGCAACGTCGGAATGGTTTTTCAACACTTCAATCTGTTTCCCCACCTTACCGTGCTTGGGAATTGCACGCTTGCGCCGTTTTGGGTGAGAAAGATGCCGCGGTCGGCGGCTGAGGAATTGGCGCGCCATTATCTCGAACGCGTCAGAATCGCGGAGAAGGCGGACAGCTACCCAGGGCAGTTGTCGGGTGGCCAGCAGCAACGCGCTGCAATCGCCCGGGCTCTCTGCATGAACCCAAAGATCATGCTTTTCGACGAGCCGACCTCTGCACTCGATGAACACCACGCGATCGGCCACCTCCCGCGCGAAGCCCATTTCATGCGTCACGCACAGCATCGTCATGCCTTCACTCGCGAGCGACACCATCGTGTCGAGCACCTCCTTGACCATCTCCGGATCGACCGCGGGGAGATCGTCGAGACCAACACGCCCCATCAGGACGGGCACGGCAGTTTCTGGCGCAAATCCTCAAATAGGGAGCGGCCGTAACCGTGGTGGCAACAGATTTTTAAGGTGACTAAAATGGCTTGTGCAGACACGCCCGCATCGGCGCTTGGGCAACGAAATATCGCGGGAATAGATTTCGACCAGATCCACGACCGTCAGCAATTCGGATCCGTGAAATGGGCCAACCAGTGGGACGAGTTCTCTCCTCAGGTCGAGGGCCAAGACCTGCTGTCGCTGTGGACGGCGGATATGGATTTCCGCGCTCCGGAAACCGTCATCGCGCGACTGCGCCAGGCCGCAGAGCATGGCATTTACGGCTACACACGCCGCGATCCGCGCCACTATGAGATCGTGCAATCGTGGTTCGCGCACCGGCACAACTGGTCGCCGAAACTCGAGACCTTGCTTCCCGCGCCGGCGATCATGCCGTCGGTGGCTGCGATACTGCGAACCTTCACCAAGCCCGGTGACGGCGTCATTGTGCAGTCGCCCGTGTACTCGCCCTATTTCGAAGTGGTTCAGGGAAACGGGCGGCTTCTGCTTACGAACCGGCTGAGGCTGCAGAACAACAGATATGAGCTCGATCTGGAGGATTTCGAGAAACTGGCGGCCGGCGGTGCCAAGGCATTCCTGCTGTGCAATCCTCACAACCCTGCCGGCATGGCCTGGACACTCGAAGAATTGGCGGCGCTCAACGACATCTGTGAGCGCCATGGGATCCTGGTCATATCCGACGACATTCACTGCGACATAAGGTTGTCGGATCGCCCCCACATCGTCTTCTCTTCCATCTCGGAAGATGCTGCGGAGAAATCGTTCATCTGCACCGCTCCAACGAAGACTTTCAATCTTGCCGGGGTTCCTTCGGCAACCATTTCGGTAGCCAGCAAAAAGCGCCGCGAGGCGCTTCTTGCCGCAATGCAGGCGTCATTCATGGTGAATGCGAACTTTTTCGGCCGCCTGGCCTTGGAGGTTGCTTACAGCAGCGGCGAGCCATGGCTCGACCAACTCACGCGCTACATCGCCAGCAACATCGATCTGGTTTGCGAGTTCGCCGGTGAACACCTTCCAGGCATCACGCCCATGCGGCCCGACGCATCGTTTCTGGTGTGGTTGGACGCGTGCGCGCTCGATCGCAAAGTGGGTGGAATTCAGAAGTTCTTTGTCGATCAGGCCGGGGTTAATCTCTACGATGGCCGCGTCTATGGGCCTGGCGGCGAAGGCTTCATCCGCCTGAATGTCGGCTGCCCGCGTCCTCTGTTGCGCCAAGGGCTGGAGCGGATGTCCAGCGCGCTGGCATCCCTGTGACCGAGCGGGACCAAGGCAGGATGCTCCGGATGCGAATTGCCATCATCAATCCCAACACGACCGCTTCGATGACCAGGGGGATCGTCGCGGCCGCGATGGCGGTGGCTGGTTCCAGGACCGAGATAGTGGGCATGCAGTCCACGGCTGGACCTGAAGCGATCGAAGGGCCATTTGACGGTGCACTCTCCGTACCGGGCCTGCTCAAGCAAGTGATCGCGGCGGAAATGGACAACGTCGACGCCCATATCATTGCCTGCTTCGACGATACGGGTCTCGACGCGGCCAGGGCCATCGCCACCAAACCGGTCATCGGTATAGGCGAGGCCTCGCTCCATGCCGTCAGCCTTGTCGCTCACAGCTTCTGTGTCGTGACCACTCTGTGTCGTTCCGCACCGCTGATTGAAGACAACATTCGCCGTTACGGGTTCTCCCATCGCTGCCGGCGCGTGTTTGCTTCCGACATCCCGGTCCTTGAGTTGGACAGACCTGAGAGTGGTGCCTCCGAACGAATTTCGGAGCTCATACGCGAAGGCATCAGGCTGGGGGCGGAGGGCGTTGCGCTGGGTTGCGCCGGTATGGCCGCGTTTGCATCCGCCCTCCAGCGCAAGCACGATCTTCCCGTGGTGGACGGAGTCGGCGCCGCGGTCGGTCTTGCGGAGACCCTGATACGTTGCGGTCTTGCACCGTCCAAACGTGGCGTATGGGCCATGCCGGCGCGTCCGAAGGGGTTGGACAGGTTTGAATGACCCTGAGCGTTTCCTCGGAAGGAGTGGTCCAACCGTGGTCAGCCGTTTCCTATATCCGAACGCCTTCGTCATGGCACATAACTTGCGAGTTCACCGCGCTGATCGCCATCATGATCTACGCAATCCTGCGCCAATGTGCTATGTCATACATGGTCTGCGGCATCTTAGGACCGGTGTGATCGAGGCGGTCGACCAAATGGGGCGACACCAGCGCAGACCAGCGCTCGCGCATACGCCCCTATTGATAGCATTGGGGAAAGGAAGCGGTCGCCGTGAGCCTTTCAGTTCATCAAGGGCCGAGCGGGTCCGGAAATGTCCGCTGTTGGGGTTAAACCGGACCTACGGCGGACATCCCAAAGTCGACGCGATTGACCGTCTCGGAAGTCGGGCCAGATAGACTCCAGGCCAGATTACCAATACATTTCCGGATGCTGGGCTTGCTGAAAGTATTCAACCCACATGGCCGAGATTCGAACCCAACGCCGCCTTGCCGCGATTCTGGCTGCTGATGTCGTTGGCTTTTCGCGCCTCATGGAGCACGATGAGGCTGGCACACTGGCCGCTCTCAAAGCGCGGCGGCGCGATGTTCTGGTTCCATTGGTTGCCCAGCACCACGGCCGCGTGGTCAAGGTGATGGGCGATGGTGTGCTGGTGGAATTTGGCAGTGCGGTTGATGCCGTCCAATGCGCCGTCGAATTACAAAAGGGTTTTACCGGGGCCAACGAGAGCGTGGCGGAGGCCTACCGCATCGTCCTGCGTATCGGCATCAATCTGGGCGACGTCATCGTCGAGGGCAGCGATCTCTATGGCGACGGTGTCAACGTGGCAGCCCGGCTGGAGGGTCTGGCTGAGCCCGGCGGCATCTACGTCTCCGCCACCGTGCACGATCATGTCACTGGCAAGCTGACATTGGCGTTCGACGATCTCGGCGAGCACGCGCTCAAGAATATCGCAAAGCCGGTGCAGGTTTACCGCGCCGGAACAGGCGGGACCGGCAAACGCGCGGTGCAACCGGTGCCTCAACTCCCGGATAAACCCTCGATCGCGGTTCTGCCCTTTGTCAACATGAGTGGCGATCCCGAGCAGGAGTACTTTTCCGACGGCATCACCGAGGACATTATCACCGACCTTTCGAAGGTGTCCGGGCTCTCCGTGGTCGCGCGTAATACCGTCTTTACCTTCAAGGGCAAGGCGGTATTAATCGAGGAAGTGGCGAAGAAGCTGAATGTTGCCTACGTCCTGGAGGGAAGTGTACGCAAGGCTGGAGGACGGGTGCGCATCACGGCTCAGCTAATCAATGGTCGTGGCGGTGACCATACCTGGGCCGAGCGATATGACCGGACGCTGGACGATATCTTCAAACTGCAGGACGAGATTTCCAAGACCATAGTCGATGTCCTCAAAGTGAAGCTGTTGCCCGAAGAACTGGAGACTATTACAAACCGTTCGACCGACAACCCAGAGGCTTACGAGACGCTGTTGATGGGCAGGTCGTTCCTTAACAGGGGAGTCGAGACCAAGTTTATCAAAACAGCGCAGCGACTGTTTGCTAGAGCTGTTGAAGTTGACCCAAATTATGCGCGCGCTTATGCCGCTTTGGCTGATTGTGAGTGGCTTCTGTTGACTTGCAATGATCCCGACGCCAGCTTCGAGGCAGTCCTTTCCAACAGCTCACGGGCGCTGGAACTTGAGCCAGGTCTCGCCGACGCCCACGCATCACGTGGCGGGGCCTTGTTCGTAAATGGCCGGTATGCCGAGGCGGAAGTGGAGTTCGAGCGAGCTTTAGAGTTAGACCCCAGTTCTTCCGATACCTATTTCGCTTACGGGCGGAATTGTTTCATTCAAGGTCAATACGAGAATGCAGCCGCTATGTACGAGCGTGCCGTATCGTTGTCACCCGATGACTATCGGGTCTGGACCAATCTCGGGATGGTCTATGTTTCACTTGGCCGCAGCGACGACGCCAAGGAAGCAGCAAGGCAAGGTGTGCTGCGAGTGGAAAAGGAAGTCAAAGCGCATCCCGACAATGCCACCGCGCTATGTTACGGTGCCGCAATGCTGGCGGAAATTGGCGAGATTGAACGCGCGCTGTCGTGGGCCTCTCGTGGGGAAATGTTCGCCGGAGACAACATTCCGGTTCAGTACAACTTAGGCTGTTTTTATGCAAAGCTGGGCAAGACGGAGCGGGCTATCGATTGCCTTGAACGTCAGCTAACTGCATCACATGCTTACCTCATTTTGCGCGTGCCTTGGATGCGTCAAGATAGCGACCTCGACTCGCTCCGCGCTCATCCCCGTTATGTCGCGCTTGTCAATCGGATGGAGGCCCAAATAGCCGCGACTAGGAGCCTGTCTGAGTGACTAGGAGCCTGTCTGAGTAGTGACTGGTCAAGAGGGTTCTTTGCTGGGTTATGAGCAAGGAATTTCGGCCCTGGAAGATCGATGAGGCACAGCTTCTGCCGGGAGCGTGCACCACTACGTGCCGAAGGATCACCTGTCTCGGCTGGTCGTTGCTTTGGTCCGGGAAGAGCTCGATCTTTCGGCGATGGCCGGCAGCTACCGAAGCGCGCTCGGCCAACCGCCGTTCGATCCGCGCATGATGACGGCGCTGCTTCTGCATGGCTACGCGAACGGCGTCTACTACCACGGCGGATCGCCAGAGCGGCAGTGGAGCGGGCGGACTTCATGATGATGGTGGCGGGCGATCCGCCGCACTTCCGCACCATCTCGGAGTTCCGCAGACGGCATTTGAAGGACGCCGCCCTCGAACTGGTCGAATATCGACGGGTGAACCTGTCTAAGATGCCGATGCGTCCAGTTTTGACGTGCGCCGGCGATCGTCGTGTGAAGCTTTTTTGATCATCCTATCGAGCGGTTGGATACTCGTTGGCCTCGAAAACATGGTGATGCACGCGGCCGGTGAACATCTTGAGCAGCTCTGCGGTCACGTCGCGGCTCTGAAATCTCACCTCGGATTGAAGCGCTCGGTTGCAGGCGTCCATGTCGGGATAACGGATGGCGAGCGCCATGGCATAGACGGGGGCACCGTCGTCCCGTGCCGTGCCATCCAGAACGCGCACCTCCTCGGCTCCGGGAAATTGCGTCCACAACGGCACCAGCCGCTCCCTGACGAAGTGCCGGAATTCGCTCTCGCGTCCAGCGTGGATGTCACCTTCGAAGAAGGCATAGCGAATGATCATGGCGATGGGTCCTGATGTTCTGCGTGTGAGGGGCCCGGCATAGCGGGCGCATCGCGTGATACGCCCGCGTCGGTGGGTGCCTACTTGCCCCAGATTTTCTTGTATGCGTCGCGGTAGCCGTTGCCGGGGTCGAATGCGTTGCTCGGCCCACCGTCGAATTCCACATTGTCCGCCGTCACCACATGCAGCGGCGACAAATAGCCCGACCATTTTTCGCCAGCGATGGCGCGGTTGAGTTCGTCGACCAATTGCCAGCCCTGCAAGTTGAGCGGTTCGGCGACCGTCACTTTCTGGAACTGGCCGGCGCGAATGCGCTGATAGGCCGATTCCGAACCGTCGCCGGCGGCGACATTGATCGGCGCGTCGGCTCCGGCTTTGCCGGCGGCGGCAAGCGAGGGTCCCATGAAGTCGAAATAGAGATCGTTGATCGCCAGCGAATGCGTCCAGGCATCGCCGTATTTCTGCAGCAGCGACGTGGTCAACTGCGGCATGCGCTGCGAGGTCTCGGCAATCGGCGTGTCGACATATTCGAGCACCTTGCCGCCCAACCGCTCGATCTCCGCCTTCATCTTGTCGGCCTTGGCGATGGCGATCGCGTAGGTAGAATCGGTGAAGATAACGACGCCGGGCTTGCCCTTGGCATCGGCGTAGGCCCAGTCGGCCGCGGCCGTGGAGACTTGCATGGCGTCCGTCGACACGTTGGCGAACACGCCGCTTTTCTCGTCTGGCCCGATCACCGGTCCGGCATGCCAGGAGACCAACGGAATACCTGCGGCCTTCGCTTGCTCCAGCGCCGGCGCCTGCTCGACCGCGTCAAAACCGTTGATGACGATGCCATTCGGCTTCAACGCCATAGCCTGGCCGAAGGCAGCGGTGCGGCCGCCGATCGAGCCGGCGCCGTCAATCACCTTGACCTCCCAGCCGATCGCCTTGGCTGCTTCCTCGACCCCGTTGGTGACGCCCAGAATGCCACCGTTCTTGAGGTCGCCGGCGAGCACGACGATCGTCTTGCCTTGCTGTGCCTTCGGACCGGTGGTCGGGCCATCCCACGCCGTGACCTTCTGCGCATATTTCTGGACGATCGCCATGGCGTCGGCCATCGCGTCCGCCCGCGCCTGGCCGGCCAACAGGGCCGGAGCAGCGATCGCGATCGCCATCAAGGCGACGGATGATTTCAGGAATGTTCTGCGTTGCATGTTGGTACCTCCCTTGGTTTCAAGAAATTGCATGGTCTTTCCGAACTCGGCTTTTCGATTGGATGGCGACCTGTCACTGGCTGATGTCGCCCGCCACCGGACCAACCCCGGCCGGATGTGCGTTGACGTAAATGGCGTAGAGGGATGTCTGTGCGGTGATGTAGAGGCGGTTGCGTTTGGGACCGCCGAAACAGACATTGGAAACGAGTTCGGGAACCAGGATACGGCCGATCAGGGTTCCGTCCGGTGCATGGACGCGCACCGAGTCGGCGCTGGAGGCCCAGATGTTGCCGTCGCGATCGACGCGGAAACCATCGAATAGGCCAGCCCCGCATTCGGCAAAAATGCCGCCTGCACGCGCCGACCGGCCATCAGCGGCCAGGTCATAGGCTTTGATCGCGCGCGGCAGACCAGGCACGTGGCTGGCGCCGCTGTCCGAGACATAGAGGATCGTCTCGTCGGGCGAAAAAGCCAGGCCGTTCGGCTGCACCATATCGGAGATGACGGCGCTCACCTCGCCCGAAAGCTCGTCGAAGCGGTAGACATGGGAGCCTCCGATCTCCGCTCTGGCGATCTTGCCCTCGTAGTGGCTTTCGATGCCGTAGACCGGGTCGGTGAACCAGATAGAACCATCCGATTTGACCACCACGTCATTGGGTGAATTGAACCGCTTGCCTGCAACGGTTTCGATAAGCGACTGCCAACGCCCGTCATGCTCGAGCCGGCAGACGCGGCGCCCGCCATGCTCGCAAGCAACGACGCGGCCTTCGCGGTCGAGTGTGTGGCCGTTCTGGTGGTTACAATGGGTCTCGAAGACGCTGACGGAACCATCGCCTTCGTCGTAGCGCAGCAGCCGATCGTTCGGTATGTCCGACCACAGCAAGTGCCTTGCGGCGGGGACATACACCGGTCCTTCCGCCCAACGGCTACCGGTCCATAGCCGTTCGAGCTTGGCATGCCCGATCATCAGCTTGCCGAACCGATCGTCGAGAACCTCGTAGTCGTTCATTCCAGGATCCACGGGTTTGGCTCGGCTTGTTACTTCGAGGGCTGCGCGACGGTCTTGGTCCTGGCTCTTTGCGCTGCGCCGCGCTTGCGCTGGGCGTAGCCGGCAATGCCGATGGCGACCAGCAGCGTGACGCCGTTGAACAATGGCTCGACGAAGAACGAGCCGCCGAACTGCTGGATGCCGGAAATGCCGACCGCCAGGATGATGACGCCTGTCATCGTACCCCAGACATTGACGCGTCCAGGCTTGATCGTCGTCGAGCCGAGAAATGCGCCGACGAGAGCCGGCAGAAGATATTCCAGCCCGACGCTGGCTTGGCCAATGCGGAGCTTGGAGGCGAGCAGCACGCCTGTCAGCGCCGTCAGGAAGCCCGAGGAAATGAAGGCCCCAATGACGAAACGGCGCACCGGAATGCCGTTGAGAGCGGCCGCCTTCGGGTTGGCGCCGATGGCATAGACGTAGCGACCGATCGGCAGATATTCGAGAATGATCCACAGCGCGACAGCGATGCCCAGCACGTAGAGGCCGGTGATCGGCAGCCCGAACACCATCGTGCCGTTGAGCGCGTAGAAGCCGTTGGGCAACACGCCGACAACCTGCCGGCCGCCGGTGTGCCAAAGCGCCAAGGAATAGAGCACGGTGCCGGTGCCGAGCGTGGCGATGAAAGAGTCGATGCGGGCAACTTCGACCAGCAGGCCATTGAGGAAGCCGGTCGCGGCGCCGAGAAGCAGCACTATCATCACCGCCAGCGGCCACGGAATGCCGAACATGGTCTGCAAACTGATGGCCAGGATGTGCCACAGCACAATGCCGTAGCCGACGGTGAGATCAATGCGACCCGATGCCATCGGGATCATCGCCGCCAGCGACAAAAGCGCGATGATCGCCTTATCGGAGATGATCGAGCGCAGGTTTAACAGCGTGGGGAACGTATTCGGTAGCAGGATCGAAAATAACAGGATCAGCAATACGGTGAGAATTACCAGGCCGTAGACCGGCAGCAGCCGGATGATCTTGTGCCCCAGCGGCAAATCAGCCATTTCGCCGCGGGTCGGTTCGAGTGCGCTGGATTCGATCGATTGCATGGGCTTGCTCCCAGAAAAATCAGGCGGCTTCGGAAGCCGATGCGGCGGTGATCACGGCGGATGTGGTCAGGTCGCTGCCGGTGAGTTCGCGAACGATCTGCCCACGCGAAAAGACCAACGCGCGATGGCAGATGTGGGCGATCTCCTCGAAATCGGTCGACACGACGACGACGGCGAGGCCGGCTTCGAGGGCACGTCCGATCAGCCGGTAGATCTCGGCCTTGGCGCCGACATCGACGCCGGCGGTCGGATCCTCGGCGATCAGCAACGTGCGACCGGTATGCAGCCAGCGCCCGACAACCACCTTCTGCTGGTTGCCGCCGGAAAGGGCTTCGATCGGCAGGTGTGGATCGTTGGGGCGCAAGCCGACGGAACTGCCGATCGCCTGCGCCAGCGCAGCCTCCTTGTGAGGCGTCAGGAAGGAGAACAGACCGCGCTTGCCGGCGCCGGGATTGAGGAAACTGTTCTCACGGATCGACAACGCGCCAGCGATTGATTCTTCGGTCCTGTCGCGCGCGATCAGGCCGATGCCGGACGACATCGCCACGATCGGGCTGGACAGGTCCGGCACAGCGCCGCGGATCGTCACCGTGCCGGAAAACGCCTGGCAGCCAAACAGCGCCCGGCCAACCAGTTCCTGCCCGGCGCCGCGCAGCCCCACGAGACCGAGCAACTCACCCTTGCGCACGTCGAAAGACACCGGGCCGGCACCGGCGCAGACAAGGTCGTGCACGGCGCAGATCGTCTCGCCGGCCTGCGTTTGAGCCTTGCTGAAAACCTGGCTGACCGGACGGCCGACGATCATCTCGACCAGTTCGTCCGGTTTTGTATCGGCGACCTTCTTCTCGCCGACCAGCCTGCCGTCGCGCAGCACGGCGACGCGATCGGCGATGCGGAAAATTTCATCCAGACGATGCGAGACATAGATCATACCGACGCCGCGCTGCTTGAGCGGACGGATGGCGTCGAACAGCCGCTCGACCTCGTCAGCCGGAAGGCTGGCGGTCGGCTCGTCGAGCACCAGTACATCGGCCTCGGTGGCCAGCGCCCTGGCAATGGCAACCAGCGACTTTTCCGTGCGGGTCAGATCCTGAACGCGTGTCGTCGGATCGAAATCGCAGCCGACCAGCTTCAGCGCCTCATGCGCCCTCGCCTCGGTCGATCGCCAGTCGATGAGCCCGGAGCGGAGCGAAAAGCCTTGGGCCAGGCCGACATTCTCGCCGACCGTCATCCATTCGATGAGCCCGAGATCCTGATGGATGAAGGCGACGGGCTGGCGCTGGTTCGGCCGCGGCGGGCGATGATGGTAGGGCTCGCCGCGAAACAGGATTTGGCCGCCGTCGGGCCGGTGGATGCCGGCGAGCGTCTTGATCAGTGTCGACTTGCCGGCGCCGTTCTCGCCAAGCAGTGCCAGGATCTCGCCCTGGTGCAGATCGAGCGATACATCGGAAAGCGCGCGGGTGCCGCCGAATTCCTTGGTAATCGACTTGAACTCGATCAGTTTTTCTTCAGCCACGATGCGCTCCTCCAAGATCGCAAAAATTATGTTATCGATAACATTTCTGAGCGTCAAGCGACAAAATTCGACTCGCCGCTTAGCCGGTCTTGCCGTCGAGCAGGCGCATCATCTCGGCCGAATCCTTCGCCCCCAAACCAGCGGCGCACAGCAGGCGATGGATCTCGACCACCTGCCCGGTCATCGGCATCGGCGTCTTGGTCTTCAGGGCAAAGGCCTGCAGCGAATCCAGATCCTTCAGCATGTTGTCGATGCGGCCGGTCGGCGAAAAATCGCGGGCGGCGAATTTTGCCATGAACTCCTGCATGATGCTGGAATCGGCCCGCCCGCCCTTGAGTGCCGCGGGAATTGCCTTCGGGTCTACGCCGCCGGCTTCGGCGAGCTTCACGGCTTCGGCGACAGCCTGGAACAGCACGGCGCAGAACAGCTGGTTGATCAGCTTGGTCGTCTGCCCTGCCCCACTCGGCCCCATGAGCGTGTAGTTGGTGCACAGATGCCGCATCACCGTGCGCGCCTGTTCGAAGTCCTCAGCCTCGCCACCCGCCATGACGGTCAGCCTTCCGGCCAGCGCGCCGGGAACGCCGCCCGACAGCGGGCAGTCGAGCCATTTCATGCCGGTCTCGGCAGACAACTCCCTGGCCATCTGCGCGGTGTCGACGGGATCGATCGAAGACATGTCGATCAGCAGCTTTTCCGACGACGCCGCAGCCGCCACACCACCATCGCCAAACACCACCGAATGCACAATATCGGCATGGTTGAGACTGAGGATGACGAAGCTGCTCGCCCGCGTTGCTTCGGCGACCGACGCCGCGGCAGCCGCACCCTTTGCAGTCAGCGCGGCGACCTTGGCCTTGTCCAGATCGAATACCGTTACTGCTTGCCCAGTCTCGATCAGGCGGGTGGCGATCGCCGACCCCATGATGCCGGCGCCGACAACGGCGACTTTTGCTGGTTGCGTCATCTCAACGTGCCTTTTTCCTTGATCTGGCAGGGGCGACGCCAAATGCACCCAGACCCTGCAACACTCTATCGGCAATCGCGTCGACAGGCGCGTCGATATCCACTGTGACCACCAGCGGTTCGTCGCCGGGATGCTCCAGCGAGGCGAACTGGCTGTCGAGCAGCGCCGGTGGAAAGAAGTGGCCGCGGCGCTCGGCGAGCCTGGCTTGCAGCACCGCACGTGATCCGTCCAAAAATACGAAAAGCACCGGTCCGCTAGCACCATGGCGAAGGCGATCGCGATAGGATTTCTTCAGCGCCGAGCAACTCGCGACGAGACCACGGCCTTGCTCATGTGCATGGCGCAAGTCTGCGCCCAACAGGTCCAGCCAAGGCCAACGATCCTCGTCGGTAAGCGGGATGCCCGCCGACATTTTCTCGACGTTTCCGCGAGGGTGCAGCGCGTCGCCTTCGACAAAAGCGAGGCCGAGACGAGCCGCGATCTCGACGCCGATTCTGGTCTTGCCGCAACCGCTGACACCCATCACGACGATGGGCCAGGACTCAGAGGCAGGTTGTGATGCCGCCATCGACATAGAGCGTGTGTCCATTGACAAAGGATGAGGCCGGTCCGGCCAGAAAGATCGCCGCGCCGACCAGTTCGCCGACATCGCCCCAACGACCCGCCGGTGTGCGGTTGGTCAGCCAGGCTGAAAACTCGGGATTGTCGACCAGCGCCTGGTTGAGCGGCGTCTTGAAGTAACCCGGCGCAATGGAATTGACCTGCAAGCCATGCTTCGCCCAATCGGCACACATGCCGCGGGTCAGGTTGCGCACAGCGCCTTTCGTGGCCGTATAGGGCGCGATGTTCGTCCGTGCCAGTTCGCTCTGCACCGAGGCGATATTGATGATCTTGCCGCGCCGCCGCGGGATCATATGCCGCGCCACCGCTTGACCGACGAAGAACGCGCTGGAGATGTTGGTGCGCAAGAGTTCCTCCCATTTGTCAGCAGGGAAATCCTCGAGCGGCATTCGGAACTGCATGCCGGCATTGTTTATCAGGATGTCGATGACGCCGACGGTGGCCTCGATCTCGGCAACAGCATTGGCCACCGCTGCGTGATCGGTTACGTCGAAGGCCGCGACATGAACTTTGTGTCCCTTGGCCACCAGCGGAGCGGCCGCGGCCGCGAGTTTTTCGACGCTGCGTCCGTTGAGCACGATTTCGGCGCCGTGCTGCGCCAACCCCTCGGCCAGCGCAAGGCCGATCCCCTGCCCCGAGCCGGTGACCAGCGCCCGCATGCCGGTCAAATCGAACAACGAACTGCTCAAATGCTCCTCCTGAGGAATGTTTTCTGCAGCGGTACGATTTCCACCACGCCGCCGCCAGGTTCCTATTGACATGAATGTTATCGATAACATAGTCAATGGGAAAAATGAACTCGCACAGGAGACGACGCCGTGACCGACATTTTGATGACAGGCCCCTATCCGGATTGGGACATGGCAGACCTTGAGGCGAAATATCGCGTCCACAAACTTTGGCAGGCCGAGGACAAGGACGCGCTGCTCTCAAGCCACTCCGGCGCGATCCGCGCTATCGCTACGCGCGGCGAGCTTGGCGCAAGTGCGGCGCTGATGGCGAAGCTGCCGCAGCTCGAAATCGTTTCCTGCTACGGCGTCGGCACCGATGCCATCGACCTTGCCTATGCCAGGGCGAATGGCATTCGTGTCACCAATACGCCTGATGTGCTGACCGAGGACGTTGCCGATATCGGCATCGGGCTGCTGCTCGCCGTGGCGCGAAAAATCCCGCAGGCCGACGCCTATGTACGCGATGGAAGCTGGCGCAAGGGCAATATGGGGCTGGTCACGCGTGTCTGTGGAAAGAGGCTGGGCATTGTCGGCATGGGCCGCGTCGGTGCGGCGGTGGCGAAGCGCGCCGCTGCCTTCGACTGCACGATTTCGTATTTCGACACACGCAAGCGCGACGATCTTCCTTACACGTTCGTCGGCGATCTGCTTGAACTGGCGCGCGACAGCGAATTTCTGATCGTGACGCTTGCCGGCGGCGAGCGCACAAAGCACATCATCAACGCGGCGGTCCTGGCAGCGCTCGGAGCAGACGGTATCGTCATAAACATTTCGCGCGGCAGCACGGTCGACGAGATCGCATTGCTCGCGGCATTGGACGCCGGCTCGATCAAAGGTGCCGGGCTTGACGTGTTCTGGAACGAGCCGACAATCGATCAGCGCTTCCTGAACCTTTCCAACGTCGTGCTGCAACCACATCATGCCCAGCGGCACGGTGGAGACCCGCAAGGCGATGGGTCAGCTCGTTCGCGACAACCTCGCCGCCCATTTCGGCGGGCAGACCTTGCTGACACAGGTCGTCTGAGAAAGGATCACATCATGAAGTCGATCGTCATCCACGCGGCAAAAGACCTGCGGATCGAGGAGACCGATCCGGGCGTTCTCGGCGCTGGGCAGGTCGAGATCGCCGTTGAAGCTGGCGGCATCTGCGGCTCGGATCTGCACTATTACAGCCATGGCGGCTTCGGCGCCATCCGCCTTCGTGAACCCATGATCCTTGGCCACGAGGTTGCCGGCACGGTGCGGGTCCTCGGCGACGGCGTCTCCGGCCTCGCTATCGGCGACCGCGTGGCGATCTCGCCCAGCCGGCCCTGCAACACCTGCCTTTACTGCCTGCAAGGCATGCACAACCAGTGTTTGAACATGCGCTTCTACGGCAGCGCCATGCCTATGCCGCATATCCAAGGTGCTTTCCGCCAGCGCTTGTTCGCCGAGGCGTGGCAATGCCACAAAATCGCCGACCACGTTTCCATCAATGAAGCCGCATTTGCGGAGCCCTTCGCGGTGACGCTGCATGCCATGAACCGCGCCGGCTCGCTGCTCGGCAAGCGGGTTCTGGTCACCGGCTGCGGGCCGATCGGCGCGCTATGCATCCTGGCCGCGCGAGCCCACGGGGCACGCGAAATCGTTGCGACGGATGTCACGGACGGCGTGCTGGCGAAGGCGCTGGAGATCGGCGCCGACCGAACGATCAATGTCGCGACCAACAGCGAAAAGCTTGCTGCCTACAATGTCGACAAGGGTAGTTTCGACGTGATGTTCGAGGCCTCCGGCAACGAACGCGCGGTGCGTGCAGGGCTCGATGTCCTAAAGCCGCGCGGCGTGCTCTTGCAGCTCGGTCTCGGCGGCGATCTTTCGATCCCACAGAACCTCATCGTTGCCAAGGAGATAGAGATGCGCGGCACTTTCCGTTTCCACGAGGAGTTTGCGCTCGCCGTCGACCTGATCAATCGCCGCCGGGTGGATGTCAAACCGCTACTGACGGGCGTGTATCCCCTGGGTGAGGCGGTTGCGGCTTTCGAGATCGCCGGCGACCGGAACAGATCGATGAAGGTCCAGATTGCGTTCTGACGATCCGCCGACCTTCCGGACCGATATCAGCACACTCGCTTAAACAGCGTCCGCGCCGATCGCCGCCAGCGCGGCGCGAGCCACGTCGAAATCCTGCTCGCTGGTTCCCGAACCGACGCCGATGCCGCCCGCCAGGCGTCCGCCGAAGCGGATCGGCAATCCGCCGGGCAGATTGGTCACGCTGCCCTGTGAGGCTATCCCGGCCGAGAGTGCCGCTTCGAACGCCATGCCGCCGGTGGCAGCGTTTATGGACGCCGCCGTACCCGCCTTAGCCTGTGCAGTGCGCATACTCAGAAAACGCGCCCCGTCCATGCGGAGGCTGGCGAGGGTCTCGCCGCTCGCATCGACGACCACGAGACATTGCGGCACGCCCATGGTGACGGCGCGCGCCGCTCCGGCTGCAACGGCTTTCAACGCGCCCTCATGCGTGAGGGTGATGGTCTCTCGAAACATCGCTATAGGAATGCCCTTCTCTGTTCGAATTTGCGGCGCGAACTCAGGTGCTTTCGCGCTCGACGACGCGATAACCGGTCAGGATGATTTCCTGTTGGTGCTTCTTCTCGCCGCCGCGGATGATCTGGATAAGCCTGCGGGCAGCCTGTCGCCCGATGCCATAGCAGTCCACGTTCACAGTGGTGATCCCGGGATGGCAAAAGGCGGCAACCTCATAGTCGCCAAAGCCGGCGATGGCGATGTCCTGCGGGACCCGCATTCCACGACGCTTGCATTCCATCAGCGCGCCAAAGGCCGAGAGATCGGAAACGCAGAGCACGGCCTCGGTGTCGGGCCAGCGTTCCAGCATGCTGACAACCGCCTGGCCACCTTGTTCGATGGAGATCGGCGGCACGCCGAAGGAGACGAGCCGGCCGGTCGGAAGGCCGAGTTCCTCGATGGCTCTTACGAAGCCTTCACGCCGCTGGCTGCCGCGCGTGTCGCGCGAGGTCGTGCCGCCGATGTAACCGAATTTATGGTAACCTTTCCTGGCGAGCGTCTTGACGAGAAGACCCATAGCCTCTTCGTTGGAGAATCCGACCACCTGATCGATGGGTTTCGCGGGCAACTCCCAGGTTTCGACTACAGGGACGCCCGCGTTTTTAAGAAGGCGGCGGGCGCGCTCCGTATGGGCGCCGCCAGTCAGAATGATGCCTTCCGGCCGCCGACGGAGCATCGCTTCGATCAGCCTTTCCTCCTTCTCGACCGTATAGTCAGTGTAGCCGAGCAGAAGCTGGAGCCCCGTGCTCTCGAGTTCATCCGTAATGCCGCGCGCCGTGTCGGCGAAGTTGGAATTGTTGAGTGATGGAACCATCGCGGCAACAAATCCAGTTTTGCGCGAGGACAGGCTGCCGGCCGATTGGTCGAGCACGTAGCCGAGGTCGTTGACCGCGACCATGATCTTTTCCCGCGTGGCCTTGGAAACGCGACCGCCTTCCTTCAAGGCTCGCGAGACTGTCATGGTCGACACACCCGCCCGCAGCGCCACGTCGACCATCGTCGGGGCGTGGCTCTCGCCCGGCCTCGATGAGGTTGCCTTGGCCATCAGCGCACTCTACCGGCCGGCCGCGCCGGCCTGATCACGGCGAGCGCCAGACATTTGGGCACGAGGTTTATCTGGCGTCCGGCCGCGTTCATGCACCACCTTAGAATCGGATCGACTTCGGTAGTGTTATCGATATCACCGGGAGCTGGCAACAACCCAGGTCGTCATGTCCGCCTTTGGTTCCGGTTTCTGGAGATTTTCCTCCCAATTCGACTTCGATCAGCCCCCGGGGGGCAGGCGAAAGCGGCGGCGGTTTCGGACGCGGCGTAGCAGTGGCGGGCGATGCACGCCTGCCCGAGCATCGTCTGGAGATACACGCCTGAGGCTGGGACCGTGCGAACAGGCGTTCCGTGAGAAGGTGATCTGCCAACGCTGTCCCGTTAGCAGATCACGATGTTTCCAATCGCTCACGCGGTCTTTGTCTTCATTTGGCTCAGAGGAGCCATAAGTGCCCCCGCTGCCTCACTCGATGATGCCGGGTTCTGACCGGTGATGAGCTGGCCATCGACGACTGTGTGCACGCCCCAGTCCTTGACCTTGGAGAAGACCGCATCGAGGCTGATGAGTTCGTCCTCGACGAGGAACGGCACGACCTGCGTGAGGCCGACAGCCTCTTCCTCGCTGTTGGTGAAGCCGGTCACGTATCGGCCTTGAACGAACAGCGTGCCGTCGGGGTTACGCGACACAGGACGCCCGGTGCATGCCACACGAGGGCGATCGGCTTGCCGGCTGCGATGAAGGATTCGATCAATCTGATCGAATTCGGGTCTTCGGCCAAATCCCATAACGGGCCGTGGCCGCCGGCGTAGAAGACCGCATCGAAGTCCTTCTGGTCGACGTCGTCCAGGCGCACAGTTTCTGCGAGGTGCGCCTTGGCAGCCTGGTCAGCGTTGAAGCGCCGCGTGAGGTCGGTCTGGAACATCGGCTCGTCGCTCTTCGCGTCGAGAGGTGGCTGGCCGCCCTTCGCGATCCAAAGCGATGCGCCCTTTAGTCGGGAAGGCCAGCCTTGTGGTAGCCTTCGACGAAGCGCTGGAGCAATTCCTCGTCGTCGAATGGCTGCGATGTTGCCCAGTACCTGATGCTGAAATGAGGATTGCTCATCATGAAGAATTCCGCCTCCTGATGGGCTTCATCCTGGCGCCCCAGCTGCGCGAGGGCTGCCGCTAGCAAGCGCCGCGACGTGGTGCGGTAGGTTTCCGGCTTGCGTAAAGCATCGACCGCGGATTGATAGTCGCCGAGCGCATAGTAGGCTTGGCCCGCCATCCAATAATACCACCCCGGTGGGCGCGGATTGAGCCGCAATGCCCGCTTCACGAATTCGACGCCTTTGACCGCGTCGCCCCTCAAGGTGATGAGATCCGAGCGCATCGCCCAAGCATCGGCATGATTGGGGTCGAGCTTGAAGGTCGCCTCGAACTCAGCATCCGATTGCGCGAAACGCCGTTCGTGACCAAGTATGATGCCCAGCACCCAGCGGTTCCCGGCATCGTTAGGGTCGAGCGCCACTGCCTGCTGCGCTTCCGCGAGCGAGCGAGGCTGGTTGGCTTCCTTCGGCTCATCCCAGAACAGCCAGCCGAGCCAAAGATTGAGAGCCAGCCAGCTATGTGCTTCGGCATAGTCGGGATCGAGACCAATCGCCTTTTCCAGGAGCATGCAGGCTTCCCGCGCCCCTAACCCGGTCTGAAAACTGACGCCGCGGGCTTGCACGCACAGGTCATAGGCTTCGAGACTCGTCGGCCGTTTGCGGGCCGGCCGTCCGGCCAATCGGCCGACAAGGGCTTCGACGATCTTGGCCGTGACCTCATCCTGCACTGCAAAGATGTCCTCAAGGCTGCTGTCGTAGCGCTCGGCCCAGATATGATCGCCGCCGATTGCGTCGATCAGCTGCGCATTAACGCGCACGCGTCCCGCGGCGCGCCGGGCGCTGCCTTCAACCACATAGCGCACGCCAAGATCACGCGCGGCCAAACGCACATCGACCGACCGCCCCTTGTAAGCAAAGGTCGAGTTGCGCGCGATAACGAAGAGGCCGGCGCAGCGAGATAGGTCGGTGATCAGGTCTTCGGTCAAGCCGTCGACAAAGGTTTCCTGCTCCGGATCGTTGCTCATGTTAGTGAAAGGCAAAACCGCGATAGAGGGCTTGTCGGGCAATTCCAGCGATGCCAGTCGACCGACCGGAGCGGCTCTCGGAAGCTGCAGGTTCACGCGATAGCAGTATATCGGCTCGGCTATATTCTTCACCCGCTGCTCGCCCATAGGCTCGAACGCAAACGCCAGCTTCTGCCTGACCTCCTTGGACACCTTCTCTGAAACGCAGATGCCACTGGGCTCGGCGAGTTGTTGGAGGCGCGAGGCCACGTTCACGCCCTCGCCGTAGCGATCGTCCCCTTCGACGATCACTTCTCCAAGGTTAATTCCGATCCTGACTTCGAAGCGCTGCTCTTCGGCGACGCTCGCGTTACGCTCCGCCATGCCGCGTTGAAGCGTGACCGCGCATTCGACCGCATCCACCACGCTGCCGAACTCCGCCAGCAGGCCGTCTCCCATAAGCTTGAAGATTCGCCCGTGTCGTGTTGCGATTTCCGGCTCGAACAGCTCTTTGCGGCCACGTTTTAGCCGATCGAAGGTGCCCGCTTCATCCGACTCCATGAGCGCCGAGTACCCGACAACATCGATGGCAAGGATGGCAGCGAGCTTCCGCTCCATGTTGGGCCTCAGTTAGGATCGCGACACGCAAGCCGCAGGTCAGAGTAGGATCGGCGCTTCCGGCGTGCTCTTACCGGCCTTTAATACCACAGATCACGGCTCTTGAGACTATGACTCGCGCGACGCTCGGCTCCCCTGCCGCAGCGGAATGCAATGTCGGTTATGGTCCGCTTCGCCGCATCCGGCACGATGAGCAGCCCGGCTGCACGATTCAGAGGCTCGTCCCACAGGCGGGCCATTATCCTTTCGCCGCGCTCGGCACAGGGCCGACGTGCATTACGCCGCCGCGCACTTTTTCCGCAGACGCCGCAACGATGCGCCTAAGCGCCGACGACCAGGAGATCGGCCGATGACAGGCAGGCGCCGACCAAAGAGAAGCGCACCGTTACCACCAAGGTACGGCCCTTCCCCAAGAGCGGCAAGACCTGGCCCGTCGAACGAGCGCGCCATTCTCGGCCTAGTCGAGCGCGGCGGCAATGTTCGCACCTTCCATGTAGTGCAAGCGACCAAAGTCAATGTGGCGGCGCGGTGACTGAGAACGTCTAGTGCAAGGTGAGGCACCCTATGGCGCCTGGCGACCGTCCAAAATACCGCGCCAAAGCCAAAGCCAAAAAGGCTGGAAAGTTTAGTCAGCGCAATCCGAGCGGTTCAAGAAAGCCGCTCGTGAGCTAAAGGCTGATGAAAGCGGCAAGGATTTCGAACGGGCTATAGGGCGAATTCTGCCAAGGAAGGCAGATGGTCCGGCTACTTCAAACGGAAGCGACGCTTAAGCCAACCATAATCCGGCTTTCGTAGGGGCTTGGGAGCTATTCCCTGTTGCGGGGCCAGGCTGCATTCGATTAGCCGCCTTTCACACGCAGATTTGATGTCAAATTACGAACAAATAAGGAAACGTCTCCGAAGTAATTCGGATACATTTCAACAAGCTTGTCGACCTTATCGACCTCGACCAAGACAGCCTTTGGACCATTGCCCCTTAGCTCGATTTTTCGCTCTATATCTTTCAATGTCCGCGCGCCTAATATAATCGTCCAGAATGGCTTGATGTTCACGTTATGGTCTCGGCGATACTCTATTAAATAGTGTCTAGCTTTTTCCGTTGGCTGTACGAAACTTTCTGAGTAACTGATAAGGTTATTGATTTCTTCTAGTATGCTTGTCGCACCTATACGCTTGTTGATATCTCGCAATTCTCGCACCCGGTCATTGTGATCCGGAACACCGATATCAACGGGACACTGCTCAACGTGCGCGAATTCCGCCGACATAAGCCGGAAAAGGCGTAGCCAATCCTGGTCGCCCTTTCCGTGCTTCAAATCCTGGCCCCGGAATAGCCCGACAGCCTCAACCGCAGTTGCCCATGAGTGCTGAAGTCTGGTCCGAACTTGCAATTCGATGCGTCGTCCCGCGAAAGCCTCAGTGTCGGCATCTCTGGGTCGGTACTTGAAGACAATATGGTGACTTCGATAGCCGTCCGGCTTCGGCTCATCGATATAGTTGAATTCCCGAGAGTGGATCTCATGGGGGAACTTGTCTTGTATCGATGCGAGAAGGGAACGAACACCGTTGATGTCGGCCATGATCGCTCGGCAACCGCCGATGTCGTTCATGGTGTCCAAATTGGTGGTGGACTCTCGAAGCTTTCGACGAATGGATGCCATACCCTTCGGGCGAGATGCCATGTCGCCCTTCAGTCGGAGGGCTCTCATGTGGTGACCGACAGAGAACCGAACGCTCCGCATCGGCAGAAAGTGCGAGTCGCGCCAGTTGTTGGCGATTGAGTAGATTTCGAGCGCGTCCACGTACTGGCCGACAGTGGTGGCTAGTCCGAACTGAATAGGTTTTGCCAGTCGGTCGCCTGCCTTGCGAACGGCTTTCATGCTGTAGGCAAGGCGCGGGTACTCAGTCATTGGACGCATGCAGTCAAGGTAGTCTGCCTCATTCTGGACTGGCGGGACTACCGCAAGGAATCAGATCTCATGAATCATATCCCTTGGGTACGCGAAGTACGATATACGGATCATACTCCCTGCTTGCGGCGACGCTTCAAAGGAGTTTCCCCTACCTCGAAAGACTCTCGCTGACTCCCTGGCCGCCGGCGAAAATGGGAAGCAGACAGATGAGAACTGGTCAGGCGGCTTAAGCCGAGTTCTTTCGCCGGGCCATGGTGTAGGCAAATACTTCGCCGAAAACCTTGGGCGACGGTGGTCGACTGCTTCGCGCACCGCCGCGAACATTCGAAACGATGATGTTTGACGAGCTTTAATGCAATGCGCAGCGCCAATCAGGCCGGGAGCCGCCACATTCGGACGCGACCTGTACCGCGCAATTCCGTTTCCGCGAGTGGCTCGCAGGCAAAATTTGGTCCAAGCAGTTTGCGGGTTGCATCCGAAATACGAATTTCATCGGGCTCCGCGGATGTTTGAATACGTGAGGCGAGATTAACGGTGTCGCCCCACAGGTCATAGGCGAACCGCCTTTTGCCTATGACGCCCGCGACGATTGGTCCTGAGTGAATTCCAATTCTCAGTCTCAGCGGTTCTCCTGCGAAGCGTTCGCGCTTAACGGCCTTGCGCAGCTCAAGTGCATAGCGCGCGAGGGCCTTTGCATGATCGGATCGTGCGGTGGGCAGGCCAGCGACCACCATCACACAATCGCCGATTGTCTTGATCTTTTCGCAGCCGTATCGTTCCGAGAGCCGATCCGCCGCCTTGAAGAAGTAGTTTAAAATTGCGAGCGTCGTCACGGCTCCGACGTTGCGCGCTCTTTCCGTAAAACCGACGATGTCGGCAAAAAGCACACTCACTTCTGCGTGGTTGTCAGCAATTTTTTTGTGAGCTTTTAACCGCTCCGCGATCGACGCCGGAAGAATGTTGAGGAGCAGGGTTTCGGCGCGCTGGTATTCACGCGCCAATCCCTCCTGGCTTTTCCTCAACGCCTCGTTCGTCGTTTGTAATTTCTCGTTGAGTTGACGCTCCCTCTCTTGCAGGAGTGTCATTTCATAAGCCTTTTGTTGAAGCCGCTGCCTATTGTCGCGTTCGGCAGTGGCGTCAAGAAAGAGCAGCCACACGCAGGCATTATCAGCAAAAAAATGAAGGTCCGCGACACGCCCGCTGGGCAGCTCGACCATGGCAATGTGAAACGGAAGCTCCGGGCAAGGCAGCAAACCTTCCATAAATTCAAGCTGCTCGGCAACAGCTTTGCCAATGCGAAGCGATGAGAGTCCGTAATGTTCAACATTTCCGCCCTTAGCAGCTATGCAAAGCTGGGCGTCGATTTTCAAATATGCGACAGAGCGCCCATTGTAGAAGAAATTGAAAATCCAACTTCTGACCTCTCTTGGTAATCCATCCATGGTCTATCTGGTTACCATCGAAGCAAGTTTAAGAAACGCATCATCGACATGCTCACCCGAAAGCGCGCTTGTTAGATAAACTTGCCATCCACGTTGTCTCAGTTCGTTAATTTCACTATCCGGTATTACCCACCGATCGGCCAGATCGGCTTTGTTGAACAGCAATACAAACGGCATAGCACCGAATTCGGCCTCGACCCGCTCACGCAGCGTGAGCGCAGCGGCAAGAGTAGCGGCGCGGGTTCCATCGACGACAAGGACGAGCCCTGTCGCACCTCGCACATGGCTGACGCGGAATGAGCCGATATCGTCTTCGCCGGCCAAATCCCACAAAATCAGATCCACGGTTTTGTCCGGGAGTGCGACACTCTTCTTGTCGATTTTCACTCCCACCGTGGTCAAGTAGGTTTCGGAAAAGATGCTTTGCACGAACCTGCGAACCAGGCTCGTCTTTCCGACAGAGAACCCGCCCAACATACAGATCTTTTTTTGCAACATCTTGGGCTCCGCCCTAATCCAGGTTTACCGTAACCGAAACCCGGCGATTGGTGGAACTCCCAGTTCGACTATTTTCAGGCACCGCCGGTTCAAAGGTGCCCGCGCCCCGAACCAGCAGCAGTTCCGGAGTGACGCCGCGCTTGTTGAGAAGCGCACGAACTGTCTCGGCGCGGGCGGCGCTGATCGACGCGTTGGCCGTCTCACGGCCCGTGGCGTCCGAATGGCCGGTCAACATGAACCGCGCTGTTACGCCTGACTTGCGGGCATCTTGGGCGAATTCCTTTATTTGACCCGCCAATCTGTCGAGAACCGGCATCTGCTCTGGTCCCGGCACAACTTTGCCGGAAGAGAAGAAAATATCCGTCGTCTGGATGGCCTCTCTCAAATGATTGAGTTCTGCAAGGTCCAGCTCATGCAGCTGCGAGACATCCAGAACCACTCCGTCCGCCGAAAGTTGTTCGGCGGCGGCCTGCGCCCGGTTGATCCACGCGGCAGGAGCCTCACCCACGACAGCGATGCGACCTTGGATGATCGAAAGCCGGACCGATTTCGGCGGGGTCAGCGACGCCGTCAGCCGCTTCACCACGAAATTCGGATCAAGGCTCTGATAGAATTGCCACTGTGAATGAACGCGGTCAGGATCAACCTCCGTTCCGGACAGCAGAGCCTGCGGGTCGGCGGCAAGTGGGTCTCTCAGGCCGGAAATGTAGAAATGTCCGCCCCTCGCCGTTTGTTGGGCGACGATGATTCCCGGCTGGGCCTCAAGTCGCGAGACATAATACTGCCAGTGCTCCGCCGCGCGTGCTTCGGGGCTCACATCACGAACCTTGGAGATGTCGAATTCCGGTCCGCCTGCCGAAAGCTGTCGGGCGGCTGCGCGCGCCCGATCTATCCAGGTGTCGGGAGCCTCGCCCTCGGCAACGATGCGACCATTGACGATCGAAAGCCGTACTGTATCCGGCGGATACAGCGACGCCGTCAGCCGCTTCAACACGAACTCCGGCTCAAGGCTCTGATAGAATTGCCACTGTGAATGAACGCGGGCGGGATCGACCTGCATTCCAGACAACAGCGACTGCGGGTCGGCGCCAAGCGGGTCTCTCAGGCCGGCGATATAGAATTGGCCGCCGCGTATCTTTTGTTCTGCAACGATGATGCCCGGCTGAGTCCTCAGTCGCGACACGTAGGCCTGCCAGCGCTCCGCCTCGCGTTCTTCGGGGCTTACGTCGTGGACCCTGGAGATATCGAAGACCGGCCCGCCTGCCGAAAGCTGCTGGGCGGCGGCCTGCGCCCGGTTGATCCACGTGGCAGTAGCCTCACCCTCGGCAACGATGCGATCATTGACGATCGATAGTCGTACTGACTCCGGCGCAGCCAGCGATACCGTCAGCCGCTTCACCACGAACTCCGGCTCAAGGCTCTGATAGAATTGCCATTGTGAATGAACGCGGGCGGGATCGACCTCCGTTCCGGACAGCAGAGCCTGAGGGTCGACGGCAAGCGGGTCTCTCAGGCCGGAAATATAGAATTGTCCGCCCCTCGCCATTTGTTGGGCGACGACGATTCCCGGCTGGGCCTCAAGTCGCGACACATAATCCTGCCAGTGCTCCGCTGCGCGTGCTTCGGGGCTCACATCACGAACCTTGGAGATGTCGAATTCCGGTCCGCCTGCCGAAAGCTGTCGGGCGGCTGCGCGCGCCCGATCTATCCAGGTGTCGGGAGCCTCGCCCTCGGCAACGATGAGATCATTGACGATCGAAAGCCGTACTGTATCCGGCGGATACAGCGACGCCGTCAGCCGCTTCAACACGAACTCCGGCTCAAGGCTCTGATAGAATTGCCACTGTGAATGAACGCGGGCGGGATCGACCTGCGTTGCAGACAACAGCGACTGCGGGTCGGCGCCAAGCGGGTCTCTCAGGCCGGCAATATAGAATTGGCCGCCGCGTATCTTTTGTTCTGCAACGATGATGCCCGGCTGGGTCTCCAGTAGCGACACATAGGCCTGCCAGCGCTGCCCGGATTGCCAGGAAATAAAGAACCAAACGCCTGCCGGAATCAAAACCAGCAGGGCTGCAGCCACCACCAGCCACGGAAATCCCTGGTTTGATTCTTCCTGCTTCAGTTCAACGCAGGTCTGCAACTGCGCCTCTACGCCGGCCAACTGCGAACTGTCGCCGTCAAACTGCTCTAAAGCCTGTGAGCATTCATCATGGATGCGAAGCAAGACATCGCGAACGATTTCATGCAATTCCTCTGGCGGATTTCCTCGGATCACCGAAACCAGGGTGGCAAACGGTCCAACTTCCGACCAGAGACGAAGGTCGCCAAAACGAATAGTGTCCAGGCCGCTCTGTTCTTTCTCGTTGAATGAGTCTTTCACAAAATCTTGAATTGCACTCAGCATAGAAGAAATCAGTTGAGGATCTTCGCTTGTCGCGTTGTCGGCAGTTACATGCGCTATCAAAAGTCCGGAATTTCGGTTAATGAGAAAGACATGCTCTACCCGATATATAAGAGAATGTTTAAGAACAACTTCAGAGAAGCTGGCTCCAGTTCTCCATGATTCAAATCTCCACTTGAGCCCGTGCCAGGTAAATATATGTCTTAAAGTTTCATTCAGCGACTGAAAGGTCTGGTCGATCTTTTCCCCTATCGACTTGCGAATTGCCGGCAGAAACACCGGGTATAATATATCCGTCAGCGTGCGCGGGCTCTTCTGGATAGAACGTTGCACAGCCCTTTCGACAGCTGGCGCAAGGGCCTCGCCGAGTTGCGCATGAGGCGCTCGTGCGGCCGCACTGGGAAGAACGCCGCCCACGGCTGCCGCCAGCTGCTCCGGTTCGTCCAGCAGATGCGTAACTCGTGAAAGCTCTGAAATTTCGCGGCTAACCAGCAACTGGCGCAGCGTTTCCATGCGAGGATCGGCGGTTGGAACTCCGTCGAAACGCGCACGATAATCGGGATCAACGTTCCGGGCAATTTCGATCAAAAGACGAGCCAGAGCCTCGCGATCAATCTCTGTATCGTTCGAGGCTGTTTTTGGCGGAAGGCTGATTGGGTCGACGGTCGACGTCAAGTTCCGATCAACTCACTTTCCAGCTACGCTCCGAGTTGCTCTTGCTGCCGACAGGATCCTGACTTAGACATTTTGCGACCTCGACAAACAGACCCGCCAAAAGATTTCGGTCGGTCTTGACGTTGCTGAGGTCAGCAAACATTTTCTCTATCAGCATCTGAACGCCTTCATTCTTCTGCTTGATTTCCTCACGCAGCAAATGATCGTTTCGATTGATCCGGTCCGAAACGTCGCGCTCAAGCGCGCTCAATTGATCGGACAACGCGCGCACCTGCTTTTCAAGTGCCTGGTTTTGCTCGCGAAGATTCCGGTCAATCTCCTTGTCGGCATCGGCCCGTGAATCTTTTTCGCTCCGCAATTGCGCCGCAAGCGAATCGACCTGCTTCTTTGCATTTGACTCGTACATGTCAAGATTGCGCTTGGCTTCCGATTCGACATCCTTGAAGCGCTGCAACACCCGTTCTTCAAGTTTGGAAAAGCGGCGGTCATAGTCCTGCATCTGGTTGCCGAACAGCAGATCACGTATCTTGTCAACACCTACAGCGTCGCCGGTGGCCCCGCTCTCGCGAGCCTGGCCCGCCATGAAGGCCAGCCCGTTTCCGTCTGCATTACTTGTCAGATTTCCGTCCGCTTTATTTGCCGAAGAAGCGGTACTCGAAGAATCCTTAGCCATCCTGACGCCCCATTGACCAGAACAAAACTCGAAACAAGAAATTATGTCAGACAAACATCAGGCCGGCAAGCCGGAATCCTCTTGGCACAAGTCGATTTCACGCGCCCCTTGTTCGTCTTTTGGGCATTGCGCAACCTACGATTGAGGTCGCTCTAGTATCTATTTTTGATAACGGAAATGGCCGGCAAATCCAATTGACCGCTCGACCAATCTCCGCACAAATGAGTAGTGCCTCGTTATATGTGATGAGGTGAAGATGAAGGCGCGTCATCTAAAAAATTTGAAACTCTTATCGGAGCGGCGACGCCAGCCGCGCTACCGTTTCAATGCACTGGCCTTCGCCCGCGACCGCGCAATCGCCGAGCCTGAAGCAATCGACCTCTTCCTTCACGCGGCCCGCTGCGGCCTGTTCGATATGAGCTACGTGCTCTGTCCCCAATCGGGGATGGTGCTCAATAATTTCGGCGCCCTGCGCACGCTGCAGAAGCATTACGTCGGGCCTGTGCGACGCATCGCCGGAACATACCCCTTGGCCTCTATTGGGCGACTTGGGACACTGCTGACATCAATTCCTGCGGGTTGGGGGCTCCAAACATGTATCGCCCACCCTCAGGAACCTCCGTGAAGCTCCAGCGGACGATCCCCTGCCGGTCCAGTAGGAACTGGCCTATCAGTTGTCCGTGTCCCGTTGCCATCATCTGCTCGTCGGCTTCGGTCACTTCGTAATTGTCCTTCTTGCCGAGGAATTCGCTGGCCGCAAAAGGATCCATAGGACCTGGCAACTCGCCTGGTAGGTCGACCCGCATATCCTTTGCCATTGCCATCGAGACCCTGTACGGCCAATTCGTCTCGTTCTCGGTGAATTCGAGATTGGGCAGTCCAAAAGCACGATGTGAAGCGCGTTCAGGGTCGGAGGCCGTAAGCAGATTTGGCATCGGGTGGTAGCGGAAATAGAGACGCGCCCGTTCGATCGGCGTGTTGACCACCGTCAGGCTCTGCACGCCCTTTTCACGCAGCTCCGGATCAAGCCGTGCCTGGGCGGCGATATGGCGCCGGCAAAACGCACAATGCAGACCTCGAAACAGGCCAACCAGCACCGGTTTTTGTCCGCGAAAGTCATCAAGCGCGATTTTGCCTTCCTGGGAAATGGCGTCGAGTACCACGTTTGGCGCCCGGTCGCCCGGTTGAAGCGGTACCAAGTCACTACGCGCGGACATTCCAACCTCCAACCCCGGCTAATCGAGAAAAGGCAGCACCACAAGCGCTTCCGGGTCGAGCCCGTGCTGGGCGCATATACCCTGCGCCAGGGAAAAGTAGCGTTCGGCCTCGGCCAGATTGTCGAGGTCGAGATTAAGCGTTGCAAGACCATCATAGCACGGAAACAGCAGTTGGGGTTCGGCCGTTTCGCGGGCTACGGCCAGTGCCTCGTTGAACAAGCCAACCGCCAGTTCCGGACGGCCGTTGCACTGGTGGATCTGCCCAAGCACGATCAACGGCACCGGCAGGTGCTCGCGCTGGTCGAGTGCCCGATCGATCTCGATGGCCTTCTCGGCAGCAGGCACGCCCTCCGTTGGACAGCGATCCGTGAAAGTACAACAAGCGACCGCCAAATTGGCGAGGAGGCGCGCCTGGAAGCCCAAATCACCAATATGGCGCGCCACTTCAAGACCGCGCCGACAGACCTCCATCGCCCGTGCCGGATCGATGGTCGTGTAAAGCACGCCGAGATTGGTGTAGCCGCGGCAGGCCGCGCCCAGTAGACCGGCGGCTTCGGCCAATTCAATGCTACGCTCGACCTGACGCACGGCTTCACGGTTTCGCCCAAGACGAGCCAGCGCCACTGCCTTGGTATTGAGTGCCTCGGCGGTCACAAGAGTGGCATCGCGTCCCACCTCGGAGACGTGTTCCGTCATCAGGGTGCCTACGCAATCCAGCGCCGCGTCTGCCCATTTTGCTGCGAGAGCGTGATCTCCGCTACGGAATGCCTGTCGGCCACGTTCTTGCCAGAGATGCGCCTGCTCGACCGGGGCATCCGCTCCATCGAGGAGCGCTGCCGCTTCAGCATAGCGGGATTCTGCGTGGTCCCGTTTGCCGACGTCCCAGAGCAGCCGGCCAATCTTACGCAAAACGCGCGCCGAGGCGACACGATCGGCTGCCTCGCGGTATGCCTGCAACACCGTGTCGTAATGGCTGTGCGCGACCTCGCGGCGGCCTGCCGGGCCGCTCAAATCGGCAATGCGCTCTTGAATTGCCAATTTGAGCGGTGTTTGCCCGACCGCGCCCAACGCAGTCAGTGCTCGCTCGTAGAGACGAAGGGCGTCATCGTTGGCGTATATCATGCGAGCGCGATCGCCCGCTGCCTGCAGGTAATGCGCGCCCTTCTCCCGTTCGGCGCTCTGTGCGAAATGATGACCGAGCACTGTCAAATCCTCGAGCCGTTCCGGCTTGTCGCCGCACATTTGCTCCAAGGCAGCACCGACCCGCCCGTGGATGTCGGTGCGGCGTTGCAGGAGCAGATTCTGGTAGATCACGTCCTGCAGCAACGTTTGCGTAAAGCGGTAGCTTTGCGACGAGACCGAGCCTGATCCGGCAACTTCCTCGATGATTTCCGCATCGCAAAGCAGTTCGCAGGCGGCTTCTAGCCGGCCGGGGTCGGCTGTCACGGTTTTCAGAAGTGTGGCATCGAAGCGCGGGCCGATTACCGCGGCTTCCTGGGCCAATCGGCGCACGTCTTGGGGCAGCCGGTCGACGCGAGCAAGCAACATTGCCTGGATGGTGGCGGGAATGCCGGTTGCGACTTCGCCTGCCACAGTCCGCCATCGCTGGCCCTCGCGCATCAGTACACCGCGATCGATAAGGCCGCGAACGATCTCCTCTAGAAAAAGGGGGTTGCCGCCCGCGCGCTCGAGGATTTGCTCGAGAAGCCCGCCTGCAGAGTTCGCCCAGCTCTCGCCGAAAAGCTGCGCCAGCAGGCTGCGTGCGTCATTACTGTTGAGCGGTGCAAGCCTCAGCGCTGTATGACTAACCCGACTTGAGTCGAGCTGGCCGTTGTCTGGCGCCGGACGATGCGTGACCAGCAACATCAACCGCGTGCGTTCCAACCTGTCCATCACGAAACGTAGCGCCTCGAGCGACACGGCGTCGGCCCAATGCAGGTCTTCGACGACAATCAACAGCGGCGACAGCGCAAGCCGCCGTTCGATGATTGTGCGGACGGCGTAGAGGATTTGCCGCCGCAGCTGCTCGGGCTCGACATGCTGCAACGTAGCATCGGGGTCGCCAAGGCCAAGCACATGGTAGAGCAGAGGCATCAACCGCGTCGCCTCCTCGCCCTGCAGGCCGAGATCGGTAAGCAAGGCTGCGAGCTTCCCCCGCATTTCGTCCCCATTGTCGTTTTGCATCATCCCGGCAGCGCTGCGCACCACCGCGCCCAAGGCGCCAAATGATTGTTCGCCGAGCGGTGAGCACGTGGCCTGCCGCACGACGACGTTGCGAAAACGATCCTCATCGCCGACGTGGGCGACAAACTCCTTCACCAGTCGCGATTTGCCGATACCGGCTTCTCCGACGAGGCGGACAAGTTGGGCCGAGCCGCCACACGCCTGGTCAAGGCTCGCCAGCATTCTATTGAGCTCCAGACCACGACCTATTATCGGCGCGCTGAGGCCGAGCGCCTCGAGCCCACGCGCTGCACGCGGCGCGGCAAGCGGTGCATCCAGTCGATGGACGAGCACACTGCCAGCCTTGCCGCGAAGCACGACGTCACCCAGCGGCTCGTAAGAGAAGGCATGCCGAGTCAGCCTGTGAGTGAGCTCGCCTACCAGCACCTCACCCGGTGCGGCCAGCGATTGCAGGCGTTGCGCCGTATTCACCGTGTCGCCGGTAACCGAATAGGATTTGGCGGTGCCGATGCCCAATCCGCCAGTAACAACCGGACCAGTGTTAATGCCGATGTGGAGTAACAGAGGCGAGCCGGAATGTGGGGTGCCTTCGCCGAGCCGCGCCGTCCGGGCGATCATGTCGAGAGCGGCGCGAAGCGCACGTTCCGGATCGTCCTCATGCGCGACCGGCGCACCGAACAAAGCGAGCAGTGCATCGCCGATGAATTTGTCGACGAAACCGCCAAAGTTTCGCACGGCCGCGGTCAATTCCTTGAACAGTTCGTTCTGCAGCGCTTGCATGACCTCGGGGTCGAGTTGCTCGCTGAGTGTCGTGAAGCCGCAAAGGTCGGCGAACAGGACCGTTACCGTCCGGCGATCAGCGTCAGAGACGGCATGCAGCCCTTCTTCGCGTTCGATGTTCGAAAGCAGCGACGGAGTCCGAGAAGACGGCACAATGGTCTGGCTTGGTGTCGGAGCAGGCCGTTCGACGCGTTTTGCCGGCGCACCGACGCTTGCCCCACATTTCGGACAGAACTCGAAATCAGGTGCGCAGGGAAAGCCGCAACTGGCGCAAAGCACGGGCTGGCGCCTGCCACACCTCGGACAGAAAGCGTAACCGCCCTCAACCTCGAAACCGCAGCCTGAGCAGTCCATGGAACAAGACCTCGCTAGGGGCCGTTACGGCGCGTTCACGGCCAGGATATTCACAAGGATGAACCGATAGCCGTCGACCAGCAAGCGGCATCGCAAATGGACATCGAGCGATCGGTGTAGGTCCTGCGGCAGAGCGCTGCCGATCCGGGCGCCTGGCCGTCGTTGCGAAAGCTCCCTCTTGCCTCCGTCTTCCTGCTAGCGTGGAG
This sequence comes from Mesorhizobium sp. M0152, assembly GCF_040322415.1. NCBI lineage: Bacteria > Pseudomonadati > Pseudomonadota > Alphaproteobacteria > Hyphomicrobiales > Phyllobacteriaceae > Mesorhizobium > Mesorhizobium sp. M0152. The sequence goes on along the minus strand of NZ_JAMYTH010000015.1, from coordinate 61,943 downwards.
ATGAGGAGACGGACCTTGAGCGAGAATCGTGAGCACGCCGCCATCCACGAAGACGCCGTATTCTACGAACCAAACGGCGCTTACCGCCACCGCGACGAAATCGACCGCGCCGCAGGGCGTGATCAAGGCCACTCATCCCGACTTTCAATATCCACCGCGGTGGGTGGAGGGTAGCCTTGGCAAGCCGCCAGAGTACGCCGGAACCGACTTCATAATCGCCGACGACGGCAAGATTGCTGCCGTCTCTCTCTCTCTTGTTTGACAAGCTACACTGAACGTTGCGCCGGCGACATTGGTTGAGCCGCTGCAACCAGGATTTGGCCAGCCGGTGACCCATCGCCGGCCACAAGGGCGGCCGCGCGAGGTCTTGAAGGGTGGATCTGAACCAGCGACGTCAGCTTTGAGCCACAGAGGAGATTGCTAAGCCGCGCTGTGAGGGGCAGGTATCACAGCTTTCCTACTCCGTTGTGCTGGCTTTTTTTCTGCGCCGATTGGTGTGCGACTGCGCGACGGCCATTTGCAACTCGGGTGCGAGCTCCAATGGCGCATTCTGTGCCTCATGTGGGTTCTGTAGCCCTTGGACGTGGACGGTCGGGAATGGGAGCTCGATGCCCTGTTCCTTGAAGACTTGGCGCAGGCGCACATAGAATTTGCGTTTCATACCGAAGGCGCCTCCCGGTCTGGTCATGGCCTTGACCCTCAATACGAGGCCGTATTCGCCGAACTCCTGCACGCCCTGCATCTTGATTGGGTCGAGCACCCACTGTTTGAACTCCGGATCTTCCGCCAGTTCGAGGCCGATCCGCTTGATTAGTTTGCGAGCGAAGTCGATATCGGTGTCATAGCCAACGGTGATGTTGAATTTGTCGATAACCCAGTCACGGCTCTGGTTCTGGACTGCCCCGAGTTCACCGAAAGGTATCGTGAACAGCGGACCACGATGGTGGCGCAGCTTCACCGAGCGCAGCGAAAAACTTTCCACAGTACCCTTGTAATTGCCCGAGGAAATATATTCGCCGACACGAAACGCATCATCGAGTAGAAAAAACACGCCTGAAATGACGTCCTTGACCACGGTTTGTGCGCCAAAGCCCACCGCGACCCCGACGACGCCAGCGCCAGCGATCAGCGGGCCGATCTGGATACCCATAGAGGCGAGCATCATCAGCACCGCCATCACGATGATCAATGCGAGCAGCATGTTCTGGAGGATCGGCAAGAGCGTGTGGAGCCGCGCCTGCTGCGGATCGAGGATCGGGACGTCCTCGTCGCTGATCACAGGGTGCGGTATTTCGATGCCCAGCTTTCGTTCGATCAAAGCCTTGATGATCGACCAGCCGAAATCGGCTGCGAGGGCAATGACCACGACATTGATCAAGCCTCGCAAGATAAACGTCGTCGTCGTATCGCTGTCGCGCATGGATTGCATGCTTAGACCCCAGACACGCGCGAGAAAGTAAGCCGCCGCCAGGATCAAAATCATCCGGATTCCGCGATCGATGACAGCGATCGTCACCGCCGGGATCGTAGGCCGGCCGACATCTTCCGAACCCGGCCGCAGGACGAAATTAACCCCGCGCTGTGTCAGCACGATTGCTAAAGGCAGGAAGAAAGCGGCGAAGGTAACCCAGAAGTATATATAAAGGCCGGCGACGCGCTGTAGGAACAGGACGACAAAATAAGCAGTCAACAACCATGTCGCTTCCGTGTGACCGCTGTGGCGCACACCGTCTCGCTGCGTTCTTGGCCGACGCCAGATGGCAAGCAGCAACGCCAACAGCAACACGAAATCCGCGCCCAGTGACAGGACCATCATTCCGTCCTGATCGACGCCGAGACCCGGCAAGAGGATAAACGCGGCGCCGAAAAAGGCGAAGACGCCGACGATCCGGGGTAGCCAATAGGACCAATGGTCCGCCACTTCGTTGGTCATCGGCAAACCCCGAACCTCGACGGCGTTCTCGACGTTCATGAAGGAAGGGACGAGCATGGCCATGACGTACATGCGCACACCCCATGTAACGACCGCCGCCATCAGGAATGTCAATACAATCTCGCGGACAAGCATTGGCCAGTCGAACAACATGAACGCGCCAGCGCTGCCCAAGGCGAAAGAGACAATCAGCATGCTGGAATAAAGCGCGCGACCCCCAATCTTCTTGGCTCGCCCGATTGGCGTATCCTTCGGTTGCGCGATAATCCAAAGACGAAATGGACGTGTGACTTTATACGTTGCCCAAGTGAGCGCCAGGCCGGCAGCAATGAACATCGCAATCAGCATAAATACGCTTGCGGACCCCTTGCTGGACACGTCCTGCATGGTCTCTGCGCGAACGCGCGCGAACTGCCCGGGCAGCAGGGGCAAAGTTCGCACTATTCGTTCGATATGGTGCCTGATCCGATCGAGCGTCGAGGATGCCATCGTATTCATCTGGCCTGGTGCGGCCGCGGCGCCGGACGATGCGTCGGTCGGCGAAGCCCCTGCCTCGGCAGCCGCGCCGGTCGATCCGGCGTGCTGATTTCGTTGTTCAGCCACCCAGGCCTTCACTGCTGGATCGCCGAGAAGCTCGAACAGCTGTTTGACCCTTTCAGGCGGGACGGTCGCCGGCGCCTGCGCCTGTGCCTGACCAGCCAACAAGAGGGCAATCCCAAAGACGAGCGGCCTGGCAATCAGGGCAAACATCCCAGTCAGATCGCTAAGAGGTCGTGCCGGGCGCGCCAGATACCTGGCTCCCAATTGTCGAATCATGAATGGCATCGTGCTGTAACCTTCCGGTCAAATCGGCAAGCAAGGACATCTAGGTCCGCCGTTGCTCCTACCTAGAAGAAACCGATGTGGTGGTGCAAGACTTCGTCGTTCCGAGCTGGACTGCCGGGGGGGTATTCCGATCTCGGCCTAGGCCTCCGGCCGTTCTACGAACTGGACATTCGTGATGATGCTGGGCGTAGAATGTCCGGCACCAGGATCCCAAGCCCCTACTACGAAGGCATGAGCGCTTGCCATTCAGCCTGTCTTCAGGTCTTTTTGCCTGTCTCCAATTCGCCCCGATTTTGAGAGAGCAGTGCTGCCGTCCGATGCCATGACCCGTTTTGGACATTCGCCAACTCTTGCCGAAGAAAACGAAAGCTCGATGATCCAGGACAAAGCTATCGCAGGCGGTGTGTTACCGATGTTCAATGCCGATCAAACCACCGGCGCAACGCTTGCCAGCATCCGCCGGCAGACCTACCAGGTACTGGGTCTGGTCGCGGTGGACGACGGGTCGACGGACGGATCGGCGTCGATTGTGACGGCCTACGCCGAGAAAGATCAACGCATCCAACGTCTGCGTAAGGAAAATGGCGGCGTCGCGGCGGCCCGAAACCTTGGTGCGGCGGCAATGGCCGCGGAGTTCCTTCATTTATCGACGCGGACGATCGTTGGGCTCCGTCTGAGATTGCGCTTCAGATGAAGTTTCACCGAGGGATGATGGAAGGACTGACTAAACAAATCTACTTCTGTACGCGCGGCCATTCAGCCGCATTGCTCGCCCAGCATGAGCGGACTGGCACCAAGTCGGATTTGAAACGAACTTTCAGATGCAAGCCGCTTTGGTGTCTCGGAAGAGTTCGCAGGAGACTGTTTAGACTCGGCGTCCCTGAGGACCGTCTCCTTTGGCAGGCAATCGCCGGCTATATTTCGGGGCTCTTGTTCTATCGGCGAACCAGGCGCGGGTAAGACGGCGTGACGCATAATCCCTTGGTTTCAATCGTGGTTCCTGCGCATAATGCGGAGGTAACGCTGGCGCGCGCACTCGATTGCCTTCTCGATCAGGAAGTAGTGGATTGGGAGGCGATCATCGTCGACGACGCTTCCACGGACCGCACCACCGCGATCATCGCTGGTTATGTAGAGCACGATGCCCGATTTCGGACGTTGAGCTCTTGCGCGTCTAGCGCCGCCGGGGCGCGCAACAGCGGGATTTCGACAGCGCGCGGCCACTGGCTCATGTTTCTGGATGCGGACGATTGGGTGGATGCCAGCTTCCTTGCGAAAATGCTGGCCGCACTGAAAACCGCGCCCGATGCAGTGGCCGCCTATTGCGGTTCTCGGCGCGTGATGCCCGATGGCGAACTCACCCCGTCGAGCATCTCAACGGAGGTTGCGATCCAGCCCTTCGAGACATTCGCCCGCCGGTGCGCCGTTCGCACGCACACACTGCTGGTCGACCGGGAGACAATTGTCGAGTTGGGCGGTTTCGATGTGTCGCTGCGCACCTGCGAGGACTGGGATCTATGGCAGCGCCTGGCACGTCTAGGTAGACGTTGGGTGATGGTCGACGAGCCGCTCGCTTTCTATCGGGTCAGCCCGAACTCGCTCTCCCGCAATTCAACGCAGATGATGGCAGACGCGGAAATCGTGATCGCCCGCGGCTTCTCTCCTGATCCCCGGGTCAAACACCCAGCACTGGCACACGCCAATGGAGCGATCTCGGCGAACGGCCGCACCGCTTCCGAAGCCCTCGCGTGGTTCGCGTTGTGGAACGCCGCGTCGAGTTGCGGCCGCGGCTCGCGCTCGATCAACCCGCAGTCCCTGCGCGCGCTGCCGGCAGGACGTAAATGGGCGCTTGAGATCGCCACGGTGGTCTTCGATGGCCTAATGGTTGGAAGCCTGTCGGTGCCAGCGCAATTGGCTGCCAGGTGGGACAGGTTCGACGGCTGCCTCACTGAGTTGACCATCGAACTCGGCAAGGTCTGGGACAATCCCGGCGCCGCTCGCCGCGTCCAGTATCACCTCGAGCAAATGCTTCTCGACGCCGACGATCTTGCCGCGCCGCGCAGACTGGCGCGGACACTCGGAATTCGCGTCGACGCTCGAAATCCGACCTCGATCGACCTTCCGGCAGGAATCGATCAAATCTACGCATCTCTGATGATCGATGGCCAGATTGAGGCTGTCGTGCAGTTCGGCGTACTCGGGACAGTGACAAAGGATCATTGGATTGGACTGATCCTGGATATCGTGCCGCCTGAGCGGCTTGTAGACAGTGCCGCAAGGCTTGCGAGACGATCGCCTGTACCGCAAAACGGCGCTGGTCCCGACACGTCAAACGCGATTGCAGCCGAGGCAATGTTTTCCACAGCGGAACGCGGGTCCGATCCAGACAGCCATTTCGGTAAACTCGCCCAATTGGCCGCGGAAGCGCGGAAGCTGGTTCGCTCGAGCGCCGAACCTGCGGAGCCGCCTCCAGCGCCGCGCCGCGCACGGGCCAGGCACGACAAGGATCGCACGTCGTTCTGGAATGGCTATTTCGCGACCGAGGATCCCTGGAACTACGGATCGTCCTATGAGCAGGAAAAATATCAGCGGCAGCTCGAAATTCTGCCTGACGGACCGATCGGGCGCGCACTTGAGCTGGCCTGCGCGGAGGGCCATTTTACGCGGCAGCTGGCGCCGCATGTGGGCCAACTGACCGCAACCGACATCTCCGCCATAGCCATCGAGCGAGCCCGCGCGCGATGCAGCGATCAGCCGAATGTTGAGTTCGGTGTACTGGATTTCGCTGCCGACACGCTGCCGGGTGAGATGGATCTGATCTTCTGTTCGGAAGTGCTCTACTATCTGGATGATCTCGCCGAGTTGCGGCGCATCGCCAAGAAATTCGTTGAGGCGTTGGCGCCTGGCGGCAGTTTCATCAGCGCACACGCATTCGTGCTGCGTGACAATGTTGAAAGGACGGGCTTCGACTGGAACACGTTCGGTGCGCAAGCCATCTCGGAGACGCTGGCAGCGACCGAAGGCCTTGTCCTTGAGCAGTCGATCCAGACCGAGCTCTACCGCATAGACCGCTTCCGCCGCCTGTCGCCGGACGATGTGGCGACGGAACCGGTGATCGATCATGTGCCAATCCGCGCGCGCATCGAAATCGGGGTCGCGCGAAATATCGTCTGGGGCGGGGCGCGGGCCTTGCGCCGCGACGTCGCGCGGAGCGAGCGGCGGCAGCGTATCCCTGTCCTGATGTATCACAGCGTCGCCGATGATGGCCCGGCCGCGCTCGCCCGTTTTCGGCTCGCGCCCGCCGCATTCGCCAGCCAGATGGCGTGGCTGCGCGCCAATGGCTTTCACGCGATTGGGTCCGAGCAGTTGGAACAGTCCATCGCCAACCGTCAGCCTTTCGTTGGCCGCCCGGTGCTCATCACCTTCGACGACGGCTTTCAGAACTTTGCCGAGCTTGCCTGGCCAACCTTGCGCGCGAACGACCTGACCGCGGAAGTGTTCCTGGTGACGGACTTGGTGGGTGAAAGTGCACAGTGGGACGCCTACAGCGGGCCGCCGACGCAGCTTATGGACGCCGCGACGGTGCGACGCCTCTCGGCCGAAGGTGCGTTCTTCGGCAGCCATCTGGCGACGCATCGCGCGATCGATGGTTTGTCGAGCTCTGACCTGGCCGCCGAGCTCCTGCGCTCTCGTATGTTCATCGAACGGTGGACCGGTCGGCCAACCACGGCGTTCGCCGCACCCTTCTCTGTCACCGACCGACGGCTTGGCAGGCTGGCCAAGGAGTGTGGCTATCGGATCGGCTTCGGCGGCAGACACGGGCCGGCGGACCTCAATTGCGACCCCATCGACCTTCCGCGCATCGAGATTCGTGGGGATCGCGCGCTCGATGACTTTGTTGCCATTGTCGAGGCGGTGCTCGAATGAAGCGGTCGGACCAGGGTCAGAGACTCACCGCCGTTGCTTGAGCACCAGAAAATCAACCTGAAACAAGGTCTGAAGCGAGGCTCAAGACGCCTTGATCTCCGCCTGGCCGATCTTGCGCCATCGGGCATTTTCGCGAACCAATCTCAGGTCGTCGGTCGTTTCGGCAAATGTGCGCGATCGATATTGCCGGAGCAGGTCCGGGAAGAGCGCCCCTTCGGGCAGGCCGGCAAGCTGCTTGCGAACCGAGATCTTTTCATCGATGACCCGCGTGCCCCAGGCATTTTCCCGAACCTGCAGCTCCGCAGCCAGATCGCGCTCGTCCGGTGCGTCTTCGTCCAGCGCAGCCAGCAGAATTGAGTGGAAAAGCGCTACATAGCCAATCTGTCTCAGGCCGCCCACAACCCGCACCCGCGGCAATATGGCAAGGACAAGGAACGTCAGGAACAAGTTGGGCAGCAGCGCGCCATCCAGCAGCGCCTGCTTGAGATGCGGCCGCTCGAACGGGATGGAAAGACCATGCGGCCTGTCAGGCTCGATCAGACGCCCGTTCTCGAGGACGAGCTTGCGCACGCGCTCCTCGCGGATGCCCCAGAAATAGGCCGTGGCGTTGGGCAGGAATCTGCCAAACGGGCTCGATGCGGCCTCTTGCAAGGCACGGTCGAGACGCTGGCGCCTTGCGGGCTCAATGAGCAGTCTGGAAAGAAGGCTGCCGTCATGTTCTAGATGCCTCGCCATGGCAGAAGCGGCGAGCCGGTCATCGATGAAAACCGGCAGGGCCATGCCGGACCGATCCCAATCGGCGACCAGATCCTCATTGAGGGCTGTCAGCGCATCGGCGGCTGTTCCAAACACCTTATCCTGGCTGGCAAGCAATGTCCCCAGCCAGCGGCTGGCATCCGTTTCATCGCCCACCGCTGCGAGCGCGTGCTTGTTGAGGGAGACGGGACCGGCCACGCAGGCGCTTTTGCGGCACAGTTTGTGCCGCCCCATGCCAAACAGGTTGACCTTGTCGTTGCCGACATCGAGCCATCCCGGCCCCTCCCGGCCAATTGTCTCCATGGTCATCGTCGTTCCCATGAAGCCGAAAAAGGCCGACAGCCCGTTTTCGACCGCGCCGAGCCAGGCAAGCAGGAGGGCATCGAAGGTGATCCTGTCCATCAGAAGCAGGCAGTGCAGGCCGGACTGAATCACCGGTGCGTGCTCGAACTCTTCGAGAGCCTTGCCGATCTCCTCAGGCTGCATAATCCCACCGAGGCGCTGATGCAGGACCTCGCGTAGGATCGAGCGGGCAGCGATCGCCGGCCCCGATGCAGGCCTTGCCACCGGCCGCCACAGATGGCGGGCGTAATCGGAAACCGGCGCGTTCCAGTTCTGCTCGATGTCACGCACGACTTCCGGGCAGAGCAGCGACAGCACAGCCAGGAGTTCCGCCGGAGGCGTGGGGGTTGGATCAAAGACGGCGGTCATTGATCCCGTCTAGCCGCTTGCGGTGCAAACGCCAAGGGAGACCAAACTTGGATTCGGTCGGCCAGATGGCAACCCGATCACATGGTGTGAGACGAAACTGACCGTATGCTGTGCAGTTCTCCATGAGCAGTCACCTGTTCGCCGACTCGGCAGGAATTGTCAGCTTGGCTAAACAGCGGATCTTAGAACCGCAGCCGGGCCATGCTCAGGAGGTCGTGGTACTGCCCGTCAGTAAAACCGGCCTTCACATGCCGACCTTCGACCTCGAAGCCGTGGCTTGTGTAGAGACGGAGGGCCGGTTCGTTGTCGGCATAGACGGTCAATTCGACCCGCTTCAGGGCCCGCCAGTTGTCGGCCACGTCAAGCAACGCGCCAAGTATGGCAGAGCCGATGCCCTTCCCGACAAAGGCATCGTCAAGGCCGATATTGATCTCGCCGATATGCGAACGGCGCGGCGAACCCTGCACAACCAAGCTGCCATGGCCGACGACCTTGCCGTCCAACTCCGCAACGATCCAAGTGGTTTCCTTGCCGGACTTGGCGATGCGTCGCTCCACCTGCTCCACCATCTCGAAGGGCATCCTGAACGTGCCCGAGCGGAAGCCCGGCATGTTGAAGATAGCGCAAAGCGCCTCCGCATCGCTTGGCCGGACGGATCGGAGCTGCGGCTGGATTTTGTCGGAGGATGGCAAGATCGTGCTGGTCATGGCGTTCCCGGCGAAGGCAATCGGTCCGCCACGATGCACCGGACGTCACTTGAAAATCTAGCCGTCTCTGCAGCCTATGATGCCGATTGCGGGCCAAAATACCGGGAGGCGACGTAGACTTTGAAGACGCCGCTGATCCCGATCCAGCCAAAAAGGGCGAGCCAGAACAATGTCCCGGTCGCCGTCCAGTCGATCCGGTGCACCGCAGCGTCGGTGATGGCGAGGCCAACGACGGCAAGCAGGCCAACCAGAAACTGCGCCAAGCCGAGGACCAGCAGTTCCTCGCGCGGCGCACTCCTCCAGACGAGGCATATGCCGCCCGCACCAGCCAGGAAGATGGCGCTGTAGACCTGAGCGTGGAAGGCATCGACCGGCCATGGCCAGATGCTGCTGAATGTCAGGGGAAACAGCAATAGGCCGAGGCCATAGAGCCCAAGGAGCGCCGATTCCATCGGCATGTAGCCGCGCCATGCGGGGCTTAAGGTCACGCCTTTTGCAGAAGGACGGGCCCTGGCCCGCCACAGGAACAGCCCGGATACCGCGGCCGCGGCAAGATAGACAAAAAACCAGAGCCAGGGCGCTTTGCGCTCGAAGTTGAAATAGCCGAGATTGATGAACGAAGCCATCGACACGATGACGGTGAAGATAAAGGCCATGACGAGCACGAGCCTGCCGGGCGACCAGCGATTCCAGAACAGCAGCGCCGCCATCACGATCATTTCGGCGGTGTAGAAGCCGCCAAGAAAGCGGGCATTGAACGGCGTGACGGCCCAAGGCCAGCGCGGCTGGACAAACACAGGCGCGAAAAACAGGCCGGCGCCTACGATCAGGACGACGATAACCACCACAGAGAAAAGGCGCAGGGCCGCGGGAAATGGCGGGTTGTTGGATGTCGGCATGGGAGAGAGCCCCAAACATGAATGCCCCATGGGCCATCATAGTGCCGCTTGCCGCCGATGAAAATCCGCCGAATGGAAATTGAATTGTCCCTAGGCTTATCCATTCGATGGCCGTACCGTCGGTTTCGAAGTAAGATGGAGCGCTCGGACCAAAGACCGGTCCGGTCAACACGCCTCGGGGTGCAACTTCCGGAGCCTGCACGATGAACGAAGCTCAGGATCTGTTCTCGCTTCTGCGACAATCGACCGATGTCGATCCACAGGCGATCGACGCGATCAAGCGAACCATCGCGGAGGGCGACGACCGCGAACTTTGCCGCATCAATGCCCCAGCCTTCGCCAGCAAGCATGGCCTGGACGAGGAGCGCGCAATAAGCGCCTTTCTGCATGCGGCGCGGGTGGGCATCTTCGACATTTCCTGGAATGTTCTGTGCCCCGGCTGTGGCGGCGTGCTCGACACCAACGCCACGCTGAAAACCTTGCAGAAGGACGAATACACCTGCGCGCTGTGCTCCGAGGGCTATGCGCCGACCCTCGACGAGATGGTCGAGGTGACATTCACCGTCAATCCCCGCATGCGCAGGATTGCCGCCCACAATCCACACGAGCTGCCGGTGGCGGAATATTTCCGCCAGATCTACTGGGGGTCCGGCGTCGATCTGCCGGAACAGGATTTCGCGAAACAGATGGAAGCGTTCTCGCTGGAGGATATCGAGCTTGCGCCGGGTGAAAAGGCGGTTCTGCCCATACAGCTTCCGCCCGAATTCATCATCGTCTTCGAGCCGGTCACCCATTCAGCGCAGTTCATCGACGTGAAGGGCGAACCAACAAAGGAGCGCCGAAGCCTCTCTTTGGTCTTCGACCGCGACCATGTCCAGAACCAGACTCTGGAGATGCAACCCGGCCCGGTGCGCATTTCGCTGGAAAACAGGACCGACACCCGCGTGCTGCCGACGGTCTTCATCGCCGGCGAAGCGTTGCATGGTTTCCTGGGTAAAAGCCGGCCCTTCCTGACCGCCAAGCGCCTGCTCACCAACCAGACGTTTCGCGATCTCTATCGCACGGATACGCTCGACATCAACCAGCGCCTGAAGATCACCAGCCTGACCTTCCTGTTCACCGACCTGCGCGGATCGACCGAGCTTTACGAGCGGGTGGGCGACCTTTCCGCCTTCGATCTCGTGCGCTTGCATTTCCAGGTTCTGCACGAGATCGTCGCCGCGGAGGCAGGCGCGGTGGTGAAGACGATCGGTGATGCGGTGATGGCGACCTTCGCGACGCCCGATCGTGCGATTGCTGCGGCCCTCAGGATGCGCGATGCCATGCGTGAGCTCAACGACAAGAGCGGGCGCGAGGACCTGCTGCTCAAGATCGGCGTCCATGCCGGCCCCTGCATCGCCGTGTCCATGAACGAGCGACAGGACTATTTCGGCCAGACGGTCAACATTGCTTCGCGGGTCCAGAACCTTGCCAACGCACAGGCGATCTTCGCCACGCGTGCGGTAGTCGACGACAATCTCACCGCCGATCTGTTGCACCGGAACGCGCTGACACCCGTGCCCCACGAGGTTTCGCTGCGCGGCATCGAGCGGGAAATAGCAGTATATACGATCCCCTGAAGACTTGGCCCCCGAAGACTTGGTCCCGAAGGGTTGGGTCGTCTGGGCCCCTCACACGCGCCGGCAGACAAAATACCGATCGGCGGGCACCGAAGGCGGCGGCGCGAGGCGCTGCAACTGCGGGTGATCGAGCGGCGTGCCGCTGACCGCGATGCCGCCGAGGCGAAGCAGGCGCGCGGTCAGATCGGGAAGCCAGGTAGAGGTCACTGCATCGCGATCTTCATAGCCGGTTCCGATGTCGGCATGAACAAGAGCGGCCTCGATGCCAATGAACCTGCTCGCCGTCTCGCGTATTTCGCCGAGCACGAGGTTTTCAGCTTCGGGAATTGAGCTGGAGTGGGCGGCCAGCGTGCGGTCGAACGCTACGATTCGGCGTCCGGGCAGGCGCTCGCGCAGATGGTGGAACGTCCGGCCATTGCCGAGGCCGAGCTCGAGCACGGGGCCCTCGATCTTCGCTACCTCCGCGCAGATTTGATCGAGAATGTCGCGCTGTGCGGTCAGCCTGCGGATGAAACTCTCGAGGCGACTCATATGCGTTTGTGTGTCCTGAACCTACTCAAGGCAATGCCCGCGATTAAACCCCGATCGAGCTTCGTCGCATATAGAGGCCAACGATGAACACTGCAACAACCGAACAGGCTGCCGACGAGGATCGTACCGGGTGGACTTGGCGGCCCGGAGCGCTGCGGAATAGCGATGTCATTTGTATGGGTCTGCGGCATCCCGCAATCCGTCGCCGAGGAAGTTGAACGCCAAGATGACGAGAATGACAGGGAGCATCGGCAAAAGCAGCCATGGATAGAACGCGATGACGCTGACGCTGCGCGCCTCGGTGAGCAGGATGCCCCAGCTGGTTGTCGGCGGCCTCAGGCCAAGCCCAAGGAAGCTCAGCGCCGTCTCGCCCAGGATCATGCCGGGTATGGAGATCGTCGCCGTCGCGATCAGATGCGACATGAAGCCGGGAATGAGGTGCCGCCGGATAATGCGGCTGCTGCTGGCGCCCATCAATTGCGCGGCCAGAACGTAATCCTCCTCGCGCAAGGCTAGAAGCTTTGACCGCACGGCCCGCGCCAGCCCGGTCCAGTGGATCAGCCCGAGGATGACGGTGATGCCGAAATAGATCAGGATTGGACTCCAGGTTATCGGCATGATCGCCGCCAGAGCCAGCCATAGCGGAATGCTGGGGATCGATTGCAGAACTTCGATTATCCGTTGAACGATCAGGTCGAAGATACCGCCGTGATAGCCAGCCATTCCACCTATGACAATGCCGAGCAGGAAGCTGAAACTGATGCCGACAAGGCCGATGGTCAGTGAAATGCGTGCGCCATAGATGATGCGCGAGAGCACATCGCGCCCCAGCCTGTCGGTGCCGGCCAGGAAGAGCTGGCCGTTTTCGGCAGGACAGACAAAATGCCTGTCACCTTCGACGAGGCCCCAAAACTGGTAACTGTCGCCCTTGCAGAAGAAACGAATCCGCTGAACATCATCCTGTTTGTCGATGTAGTTCCGTTTGAGTGAGTCCATATCCAGCGTCATCTGGCGACCATAGACGAACGGCCCGACAAGCTTGCCGTTATGGAACAGGTGCACCCGCTGCGGCGGCGAATAGATGTAGTCCATGTTGCGCGTGTGCAGATTGTAGGGCGCCAGAAACTCGCAGATCAGTATCCCGAAATAGAGCGCTGCCAGGAATATGCCGGACACAAGGGCAAGCCGGTGCCGTCGGAATTTCCACCACATCAGGCGCAACTGCGACGCCTGAAAGACCTTCGACTGCTCCGCCGTCATCGCCTCTACCGATTGCAGGTCAAAGGGCGCGCTGGAAACGTAGTGTTGCAGTGGGGCACCCGGAGCGGGCAGCGGCGATTGCGTTTTCATTTGGTGCTGCCGCCTTGCAAACGAATTCGCGGATCAAGGAGCGCCAGCGCCAAGTCGGAAATCAGGACACCGATGACCGTCAGGAAGGCGAGGAACATCAGGAACGACCCTGCCAGATACATATCCTGGCTTTGCAGCGCTCTGATCAGCATCGGCCCGGTGGTTTCCAAAGACAGCACTATCGCGGTGATTTCGGCGCCGGAGATGATGGCCGGCAGGATAGAGCCGATGTCGGAAATGAAGAAATTGAGCGCCATGCGCAGCGGATATTTGACGAGCGCCCTGAAGGGATGAAGGCCTTTGGCGCGCGCGGTCACGACATATTGCTTATGAAGCTCATCGAGCAGATTGGCGCGCAGCCGCCGGATCATGCTTGCCGTGCCGCCGGTGCCGATGATCAAGACCGGGATCCAGAGATGGGCGAGGATCGACTTCGCCTTGGCCAAGCTCATCGGCTCACTGAGATATTGCGGGTCCATGAGATGGCCGATGGAGGTGCCGAACCAGATATTGGCGAAATACATCAGGATCAGCGCCAGCATGAAATTCGGAATGGCAAGGCCGAGAAGGCCGAAGAGAGTAAGGCCGTAGTCGCCCCAACTGTATTGACGCGTGGCGGAGTACATGCCGATCGGAAAGGCGATGAGCCAGGTGAAGATGATCGTGACGAAGGAAACCAGCACGGTCAGCCACATTCGGTCGCCGACGACGTCGCGAACCGGCAGCTCATACTCGAAGGAATAGCCGAAATCACCGCGCAGCATCCCGCCGACCCAGTAGAAGTAGCGAATGACCGGCGGCTGGTCGAAACCATATTCCTTCCGCATCATTTGGATGCGATCGGAATCCACCGCTTCGCCCTGAGCCCGAAGCTCGGAAACATAGCTGTCGAAATAATCGCCTGGGGGAAGTTCGATGATCGTGAACACCAGCGCCGATATGATCAGCAGCGTTGGAACCATCACAGCGATGCGCCAGACAATATATCGAAACACGCTCAGGACTCTCCAAGCCAGAATGTATCCGGCATGTAGACACCGAAATAGGCGGTCGGGTCATAGCCGTAGAGCGCCTTGTCAGGCAGATTGCGCAGCCGTGAGGACGCCAGAACCGGCTGATGCGTTCCGTTCACCGTGCCGATCGAAAACACCTGATCGGTGTAGATCGACAGCATTGAATTCCAGATCTCGGCGCGCGACGTGGCATCGGTCGACGCGTTCCAGCGCTTGAGCAAAGCCATCAACTCGACCACAGGCGGAAGATCGGGCGCCTCACCCAGCGTGCCACGAGACAGGTAGTGGGCACCCCAGAGCGGCCATTGCAGCTGATCGTCGATGGTGGGGGCCAACTGGTACGGATTCATGTCGGGGGTCGGCACGCCATTGTCGATGCCCGACCACATCGACATTATGATCTGGCCGCCAAGCGCGCGGCTGCGGAAGATGTCGCGCTGCGAAGTCCGGACGAACAGGGCGATGCCGATCTGGCGCCAGTGATCCGTGATGAGTTCGAGCGCGTCGGTTTCCAGCGTGCTTTCGCCGGCCGTTTCCACGATGATCTGCGCCGGGCGTCCATCGGGAAGAACCCGCAGGCCATCATCGTCGCGCGTTTGAAGCCCGACCTCGTCGAGCAGGGCGTTGGCCTGGCCGGGATCATGGGCGACCCAGGCCTTCGCGAATTCCGGCCGGTAGAGCGGGCTCTCCGGCAGGACCGTATCGGCACTTTCCTGCGCCAATCCGTAGAACACGGCCAAATTGATCTCGCGCCTGTCCACAGCGAGGGAAAGCGCGCGGCGCACGCGCACGTCACGAAAAAGGCTACGCCACACCTGGTCGGCACAATTCAGATTGGGCAGCAGCGCCAGCCGCGAACCCTGTGTGCGTTTCCAAAGATGCATCTTCACCGGGTAACGCTTCTCCGCATCCTTTAGGAAAGAGTAATCGGCGAAGTCAATTCCCATGGTTTGCAGGTCGCTCTCACCCGCACCGGTCTTGGCGGAAATGATCGCCGACGAGCTGACATTCATGACAATTCGGTCAACATAGGGCAGTTGCCGGCCATTCTCGTCTATTCTATGGAAGAACGGGTTTCGCTCGAAGATGAACTGCTCAGCCGGCGGCTTGGTCCGGTTCTGCCAGGGATCGAGCGTCGGCAGCTCCGGGTTCTCCGGGCGATACTGCCGCGACATGCGGATATGCAGGAGCGTCCATTTCTGGACCCGGTTCTCCGTCATCAGGCCGGCGAGCCGGAATGCATCTTGGTATTTCTTGTGGAACTGCTTGAGATAGGCGGCCGGCAGAACAAGCGATAGCGGCGAGGCAGCAGCGAGCTTGGGCAGGAAGTCGGGATTTGGCGCCTCCCAACTGTAGCGGACCGTCAACGGGTCGACGATCTCGAAGCGTGGCGCCTTGCCATCCGCCAGCAGGCCCGGGGCAAGGCCGCCTTGCGAAAGCTCATCGTTCAGCCAGACATCTTCCCAGCAATAGCGAAAGTCCTCCGGCGTCAACAGGCTGCCGTCAGACCATTTATGTCCTTCCCGTATCTTGAAAGTGAAGACTCGATCATGCGCTACGTCGAAACTTTCGAGGATGTCGGGTTGCATGTTAAGCTTTTCGTCATAGCCGACCAGGCGAGCATACCCATAGATCGTCATCATCCGGATATCTTTCTGGCTGCCGATGATCGTGCGCAGCGTGCCGCCATACTGGCCGGGCTGCCGGCCCATCGCAGCGAGATTCAAAACGCGCGGGCTCTTGGGAAGGCGGTCGGCGAGTGCCGGCAGCGCCCTAGCCTTCAGCTGCGGCTGAAGAAATTCCGGCTCCAGATCGCCTGCGTGCAGCGTGCCCGGCAGAAATGCCGAAGTCATGAGCCCAAGGACGGTGCGCCGGCTGATCAAGGGCGTAGCTCGCTGACATCGGCCGAACGTCGGGCCAGCACGAGGTGGCCGCCGCCAAGATCGAGCGCCGACAGCCTATCCTCGTCACCCTCGTCGCGGAATTGCGGTCCCCATGCGCTGGTGTCGGAAGCGCCGCTGAGCTTCAACGTCTTGAAATCCATCGGCCGGTCGAGATCGGGAAAAGGGACTGCGGCGACCAGTGAGCGCGTGTAGGGGTGGACCGGTTTCCTAAGCAGAATTTCGCGCGGGGCAAGCTCGACGATACGCCCGCCGCACATCACCGCGATGCGGTCTGCCATGTAGTCCACCACCGCTAGGTTGTGGGATATGAAAAGGTAGGTCAGGCCCAGTTCCTTCTGCAGGTCCTTCAAGAGGTTCAGGATCTGCGCCTGGACAGAGACATCGAGCGCCGAAACCGGCTCGTCGCAGATCAGGAGTTCAGGCCCCAGCGCCAACGCGCGCGCGATGCCGATACGCTGACGCTGCCCGCCGGAGAAACTGTGCGGATAACGCTTGATGAAGCGCGGATCGAGCCCGATTGCCTGCATAAGGCTCTTGACCGTGGCTAGTCGGGACGCGGCATTGCCCCGTTGATGGATTTCCAACGGCTCGCTCAAGATGTTCTCCACCGTCATGCGAGGTGAAAGCGACGAAACCGGATCCTGAAAGACCATCTGGATTTTCGCGCGCAGCAGGCGCAGGGCGTCTGTGTCGCCTCCCAATACGTCGATCGGTCCATCGCGGCCGCTGAAGATCACAGAGCCGCCGCTCGGGGTGACAGCCCGCATGAGGATCTTGCTGACGGTGGTTTTGCCGGAGCCGCTTTCGCCGACCAAGCCCAGGCACTCACCCCGCCTGATATCGAAGCTCACGCCGTCTACGGCGCGAACAGAGGTTTGATGTTTCCCGCCGAACCATCCGGACTTGCGGATGGTGAAGGTCTTTGTCAGATCCCTGACCGATAGCAGGATGTCGTCCGGTCCCTTCGATGCTGGCGCCGTCTGTTTGCCGAGCAGATTCTCGACATTCACAGGCACCTCGCGGAGCGCCTTTAGCCGTTCACCAGGCTTCAGGTCGAAATGCGGAACGGCTGCCATCAGGCCCCTCAGGTAGGGGTGACCTGGCCGGCGGAATATCGCCTCGACAGGTCCCGCTTCCATGATCTCGCCATGGTAGATGACCACCACCTCGTCGGCGACATTGGCGACCACACCGAGGTCGTGCGTGATCAGCAGCATCGCCATGTTCAGCTTGCTCTGAAGCCCGCGCAGCAATTGCAGGATTTGCGCCTGGATGGTGACGTCCAACGCCGTCGTCGGCTCGTCCGCGATCAACAGGGCGGGCCGGCAGATAAGCGCCATGGCGATCATGGCACGCTGACGCAATCCTCCCGAAAGTTCAAACGGATACATGTCATAGGCGCGCTTGGGATTGGGAAAGCCGACCAGGCTGAGCATTTCCTCGGTCCGCGCCTTGCGCTCTGCCCGAGCCATGGGCGTATGAATTTGCAGGGATTCGCTGACCTGGTTGCCGATCGTGTGCAGCGGCGACAGCGATATCATCGGCTCCTGAAAAATCTTGCCGATGCGGCTGCCTCTCAACGCCCGGATTTCGGGTCCGTCACGCGGCATCTGCAGGATATCCTGCGTCGTGCCGGGCTTTTCAGGATCGGAAAATAGGATACGGCCACGAACATGGGCTGTGTTCGGCAAAATGCCCATCACTGCCTGGCTAAGAACCGATTTTCCGGAACCGGACTCGCCCACAAGCGCGGTAACCTTGCCGGGAAGGACGCGAAGATTTGCACGCCTGACGGCATGCAACGGTCCCCCGATAATGGCAAAAGAGATGCCAACGTCTTCGACCCGCAGTAGATCAACGCCCGAATTCATTCTTATACCAGCCCACTCCTGCCGGCCTGCCGGGCGGCAGACCCAGAAAGCGAGACTAGCGCATTGCCAGCCTAGAGCAACTTGGATTCGAAACGGTCGCCACTGGCGAATCCGGCGACCGGACTGCCTACCAAAGGCGTTCGGATCAGATTGGCCGGGCTACTGGAGCTTCCTCGCGTCGCCCGCCGACAGCCGTGCGGCATCGCGATGAAGCAGCATGACCTGCTCGGCCTCCGATCTGCGGTCGTAAATCGGCTCCAGCGCACCGTCTTCATCGAGTGCGAGAGCGCCCGACAGATCGGGTGAAAGCACCGTCAGCTTCTGCTTGATCCCCGCCAGTTCCTCGTTGCCGAGCGTCAGCCAGCTGTTGGCGCCGCAATAGCTGGCGAAGTCTTTGCTGGCGAGAACGCGGTGCGGATATTTCTTGGTCAGCGTCTGGAGGCGCTGGACCTCGTTTACAGCCGAGCCGAAGACAGAGAATGTGAGCCGGTCGGTAAGCCCGACATTGCCGAACATCACATTGCCGACATGCAGGCCGATGCCAAATTTTATGTCGGACAATCCCTTTTCTTTCCTTCGCAGATTGAGATCCATCATGCGCGCAGTGGCCTTGTGCGCTGCCGCCAGAGCAGACTGGCAGGCGATCTCGGACTGCGAGCGATGCCTTTCGCAAGGGTAGACGGCAATGAAGCCATCCCCGATGAAACTCATGATCTGCCCGCCTTTGCGATTGAAAGGTGCAGCAATGGCATCGAAAAACTGATTCAGCGTATCGATGTAGATTTCACGGCCGGAAGTTTCGGCAAGCTTTGTCGACCCGCGCATATCGGCCATGACCAGTGCGGCCCGGATTGTGTCGCCCTCGCCGCGCTTGATCTGGCCGTCCAGCACGCGTCTGCCGGCGTCGCCGCCGAGATAAGTGGTCATCATGTTGTCGGCCAGCTTGGTGAGCACCGCCATTTTGGTTGCGATGGCGAGATGGTTTTGGATACGCAGCAGCGCCGAAATCATGCTGTCGGTGAAACCTGAAGCACTGTCGGTGGACCAGGACCCGATCATACCCTGACTGGTATTGCCGTTGAAAGGATGGACGAAAGCCAGGTAATCGGTCACGCCCATAAGCCTGAGCTCATCGAAAACGGGAAATTCCGACGGGACCGACGGGTCGAGCCGACGCCGCAGATGGTCGAGCTTGTTGTTGAGCAGATGGTAGTATGGGCTGGTCAGGAATCTGTCAGAATGAACGCCGTCCTTTTTGCGGAAGCCTTCCACTTCCATGCCTTGGCCGCGAAGCCAGGTGAAGCCAAGCGCGTCATAAAGCGGATGCAGCATCGAAAAGCTCAAATGCACCCGCTTCAGCGGCAGGCCGGCAGCAGCCAGCCGTTCGCAAAACCCCTTTACCAAGGTTTCCAGGTCGTTGCCCGCCAGCGCCGACTGAGTCAGCCAATCGGCAACCTTATCCATGAGAATTGTGGAAATTTCTGCTCGCGCCGTGCTCATACCACCTCGAAACCCGTCGAAGACGGAGCCATTATCCTTCGATCCGCCATAACACAGTCCGCCAGCGACCCAAAGATAGCCCAAAGTCAACGAGGCCGGCTTCGGCGGCAGAGCGGCGAAAGAATTTCCCGAATGACTGTCCTTGCAACCAAGGAACAGGCTTAACTGCATTCATGTCTTGTGGCGTTATGTGGCGAAGCTGCGGGCGGAGTGCAATCACGATCCTGACATCGGGCAGAAAATTCGCCGGCTGGGACGCCGTCAGGCCTTCACCACCGTCTCTCGGAGGAGCCCGAGACGGCCAAAAACATTGCGTGTGTCGACGATCAGAAGGGCGTGATCAGCGATTGTCTGATAGTCGATCGCGTCATGGTCGGTTGCAACGACGACAGCATCGAAATCCTTCAAGGCCGCCTCGGTCAATTCGACCGAGCGGCGCCCCTTGATCGCCATATGCTCCCGTGTGGTCGGGATCTCGGGAACATGCGGATCGTGGAATTCCGCCTTGCCGCCCCATTCCTCGATGAGTTCAATGAGCCGCAATGAGGGGCTTTCGCGTATGTCGGGCACATTCCTCTTGTAGGCGAGCCCGATGATGAGAATGCGCGAGCGGCTGAGCGCCTTGCCGCAGCGCCGGTCCAGCGCTTTCGCCAGTTCATCGACCACATGACGCGGCATGGCAGTGTTGATCTCTGCCGCCAGCTCGATGAAGCGGGTCGGCAGTTCGTATTCGCGCGCCTTCCACGTCAGGTAGAAGGGATCGATCGGAACGCAGTGCCCGCCCAATCCGGGGCCAGGATAGAAAGGCATGTAGCCGAAGGGCTTGCTCTTGGCCGCCTCGATCACCTCCCAGATGTCGATCCCCATCGCGCCGAGCACGACCTTCAATTCGTTGACGAGGGCTATGTTGACCGTACGGAAGATGTTTTCCGTCAGCTTGACTGCCTCGGCGGTCGCCGTGGTGGAAACCGGAACGACGGTTTTGACCACGCCCTGGTAGAAAGCCTGCACGAGCGCCGCCGCTTCAATGCCGTCACCGGCCACGACCTTGGGGATCGTCGCGACTTCAAAGTTGCGGTTACCGGGATCCTCGCGTTCGGGCGAGAAGCCGAGGAAGAAGTCTATCTTCGACTGTAAGCCGGTTTCTTCCAGTATGGGCTTGATCACGTCGTCGGTGGTGCCGGGATAGGTAGTAGATTCCAGCACGACGAGGTGGCCGAGACGCAGATGCTTTGCGATGGTGCCAGTCGTGTTCCTGACAAAGGAGAGGTCCGGCTCACGATTTTTCGTCAGCGGTGTCGGAACGCAGATGATGATGACATCGCAGACGGACAGTTCGGCAAAATCCGCGGTGGCGCGGAATTGTCCACTCGCCACGTGGCCGGCAAGGGCTGTCGACGTCACCGCCTCAATGTAGGATTGGCCGCTGTTCAGGCTCTCGACCTTCTGGGCTTCGATGTCGAAGCCGAAAACCGGGAAGCCGGCGCGTGCGACCGCCATTGCCAGCGGCAACCCGACATAGCCCAATCCGATCACGCCGACTTGCGCGGCATGCGTCGAGATACGGTTCAGCAGACGGTCATGTGCCGATCGTGAAGCGTCCAAAAATCTGCTTTCCCGTTAGTTCGGATAGGCTGGCCGCTCCCGTGCGCGGCTTACCATGGTCCCAGGAACCATGGCCGAGGCATATTGCGGAAAATGGATTCTCGCAAGCCGTCATCAGACCGGCAACTTTGCCTTCAAGCTTGCGGCAGCCATCGCATAGCCGCCGGCGGCACCATCTATGAAATGAACGTGATCGCGCTGCAGCGGCGAGGCGACGAGGCAGGTCATCAAGGCCGATTTCTGGCGGTGCAGGCCATAGTTGCAGATGCCCGCCTCTTCCGCCTGTTTCAGCCGGTTCTCGATCCGTTGCAACACATCAGCGTCAACGTCGATGGTCATCTTCAAGCCGTCGTCGAATTTCCGGAAATCCGAATTGCTGGACACCTCGCGTTTGTAGATCTTCGGATCGAAACTGCCGATCGTCCAGCCATATCTATCGGTGACGGCCGTAAGCGTCATCAGGAACACTATCCACACCTTCGACAGCCACCGCCGTCCTGCCGGCGCCGTGGCCCGCGCCTCGATATCCAGGCCGGCGGGCAGCAAGCTGTAGGCCGGGCCGTTCACCGGCACCGGATGGCCATCGCGCTCCTGCCTGCCGGCAAGGGCGATGATGTCGGATGCCAGAAACTGAAAACCGCGCAGGTCGCGCGACGCCCCCGGTGTGGCTATGATCGAGACGATTTCGCCATGCCGGGTTTCGATCGGGTTCCAGCGGCAGGAGAGGCCGGTCAGATCCGGCCGCGCGCCGGCCGGCGCAGGATCGATGCGGTAGCGCCCCGCTTTCATCTCGGCTTCCGCCCAACTGCCGCCACCGCCGGCGAACATGGCATACAGGACCGCATCGGAGGCTTGGAACCTTGCCACGCGAACGTCGAGGCCCTGCGCTCGAATATCCTTTATCGGCACGATTGCGGCACGCAGGGTCAGGTCCAGTTCGTCAGCCACCCATCTCTGGACAGCCGCCAGCGCGTTGCGGGTGGTCTCCACCGCCGAGCCGGGAAATGCGACGAGCGCCCCGTCGCCGCCGAAGACAAAGGGAAGATCTCGCCGACCCAGCGCATTGAGCAGGGCCGAAATGACACTGGCGCCGGCCATATTGACTGTTTTATAGCGTCCAGTCTCGATCGCCTTGGTCGAGCCGACAATGTCGGCGGTGGCCAGCGCCCAGCCATCGGGGAGAGGCCGATAGTTGTCAATATCGGCAACGCTTTCGAACTCTGCGAAGACCGGCAGAGAAGCGACAAACGGATCGGACGCGGCAGCTGTTTCCATGAGCATCAGATAGCACATTCCACTGCTTGAAGGTGAAGTCGATCATGCTTCAAAATTGACTTGCGCATACTTTCCGATGATAGGGTCGCGCGATGCGAATTGCCTTCTACGCGCCGCTGAAGTCACCCAATCATTCCGTTGCCTCCGGCGACCGCCAGATGGCACGCACGCTAGTCAAGGCGTTGGAGCATGGAGGACACAGGGTCGAACTGGCATCCGAATTGCGCTTGTATCTACGTGAACCGGACCGGAAGAGTTTCGATGCGCTCAAGATGGAGGCTCGAGAGGAAGCCGCGCGGCTGACCAGGCTTTGGGATCGTGACGGCAAGCCCGATCTATGGTTCTGCTATCATCCCTATTACAAAGCGCCCGACCTGATCGGGCCCGAGCTGGCGTCGACCTTTGCTGTCCCATATGTGACAGCGGAAGCTTCCTATTCGAGGCGGCGCAATGCCGGTTTGTGGGCCGATACGCAAGCGTTGGTGGTGCGAGCCGTCGAACAGGCGGCGCTGAACATCTGCTTCACGCAAAGGGATCGTCAGGGACTGGAAGATGCGACATCCGAGGCCGCTCTCGGCATGCTTTCGCCTTTCATTGACACATCGGTATTCCGGGAAATGCCGGCACGAGTTTGTCCGACGCGCCTGGTTACCGTTGCCATGATGCGCCCGGGCGACAAAGTCGAAAGCTATCGCATGCTGGCCCAAGCGCTCGGTGTGATCGGCCACCTGCCCTGGACCATGTCGGTCGTCGGCGACGGGCCCGCCCGTGACGAGGTCAAGGCGCAATTCGCCGGCTTGCCCGCCGACCGTATCGAATGGCTTGGCGCGATTGAGCCAGCCGCCGTGCCGGATGTCCTCTGTGGTGGGGGAATTTACGTCTGGCCGGGTTTCGGCGAGGCCTATGGCGTCGCTTATCTCGAAGCACAAGCCGCCGGGCTACCGGTGGTGGCTCAGGACATTGCCGGCGTACCGGAAGTCGTGCGAGATGGCCAAACCGGGTTTCTCACCCCGCCGGGCGATGTGGCCGCATTCGCTTCTGCAATCGAAAGGCTGCTGGCTCGTAACGACGAAAGAACCATCATGGCCGCAGAAGCCAGACGTTTCATCCTCGAAGAACGTTCCCTCGGCGTTGCAGCGGCGCGTCTGGCCGAACTTCTTGCGAAGGTCTCGGCTTCATGACATCCGATCGGATCTGGCAGCCCTTGGTGGAAGAACTGGCGGGCCGGCAACGGGCGGGTCGTAAGGCAGAGTTCTGGCTGCGCGACGATGATGCCGTGGATCCGACACCTGCGCTTGATCGGCTGCTCGACCTCACCGGTGAATTCGCGGTTCCGGTCACTCTGGCCGTCATTCCGGCCCTCACTGATGAGAAGCTTGTCGCCCGGCTTGACGAGGCGCCGCATGCGACGGTCGCCATCCATGGCTGGGTGCACCGAAATCATGCCCCCGAGGGTCAGAAAAAGCAGGAACTCGGCCCGCATCGGCCTCGCGGGGCGGTGCTCGATGAACTGGCTGGCGGCCTGTCGCACGTAACCGGCCTGCACGGCGCGCGCGCCGTTCCGATGCTGGTGCCCCCCTGGAACAGGATCGACGCCGCCCTAGTACCCGACCTTGGACCGATAGGATTTTCGGCATTGTCGGTGTATGGGCCGCCGAAGCCGGCTTCAATGGCGGTCATCAACAGCAATGTCGACATCATGGATTGGCATGGCACGCGCGGCTGCCGCGATCACGGCCTATTGATCCAGGCTATCATCGCGCACTTGCAGCATGCATTCGACGACGAACCGGTCGGCCTGCTCACACACCATCTCGTACATGATGAATCGGCCTGGCTTTTCCTCCAACGGCTGTTCACAGTCACTGCACAGACCGACCCCTGCCCATGGCTTCCAATCAGGACATTGATCGGGCGCAGCGCGGTAGAGGAAAATAATTCAGCGCTTTTTGTGCAATGAGACTGGAAATTCGAGCGTCTGGCCATCCCGCGCGGCAAAAGCGCCGGCAAACCTGTCTTTGGCCAGTTTCTCGATCTCGTCCAGTTCCTCATCGGTGCGTGTCGGATCGTGGTGAAACAGCGCAAGCCTCCGCGCACCGGCTGCCTCACAGAGCTTGACGCCCTGTTGCCATGTCGAGTGCCCGTTGCCGCGGCGGCGTTCCATTTCCGCCTCGGTGTAGGTGCAATCGTAAATGACGAGGTCAGCATCTTCGATCAGACCGAGCACCGCCTGATCGAGTTTGTCCGGCTCGTGCTCAGTGTCTGTGATCACCGCAACGACGCGGCCGCCCCATTCGACCCGGTAGCCGATGCAGCCGCCTGGGTGAACAAGACTGCCGGTTCGGACCACCACCCCTTCGCGCGGCCGAAGCACGTCTCCGGGCCCGAAATCACGGCAGTCGAGGCTTGCCTTGCAGACCTCCAGTTTTACCGGAAACCACGGCGGCCGAATGAACTCATCGACCATCTGCCGGGTCGTCATGCGTCCTGCAAGATGGCCGGACCAAAGCGTAACCTTGACGCTCCGGTCATAGATCGGCGCAAAAAACGGCAGCCCGATGATGTGATCGTAGTGGCAATGGGTGAAAAGCAGGTCGAAATCGGTCACGCCCGACGTCCGAAGCGCCCCGCCGGCAGGCCGCAGGCCAGAGCCCGCGTCGAACAGAAGCGTGTGCTTACCGCATCGCATCTCAATGCAGCTTGTGTTGCCGCCATAGCGAGAGAATTCTGGCCCCGATACCGAAATGCTGCCGCGCACACCCCAAAACCTGACCAGGAAAACGTCGTCCATGCTACCCCTTCGCTGTTCCCGTCGCCCATCGTAGCCAAACAACTGCTGCTAGAGCAATTCCAGGAAAAGTGTGAACCGGTTTTCCGTCCGGAATTTGCGTCCAAACGAGAGCCGAGACTGGTTTCCTCCAGTGATCTTCTCAGCAAGAGGCGTGCTATCACGACGGGGAGGATCGGCCGCACGTCATTCGCTATTTGGCGCTTCGTGCGTCGATCAGATCCGCGGTGGTATGGCTTAGGCGATCGGCAAGAACCCGCAATATCTCAATGGTCATTTCCGGGGACTCCTTCATAAGCCTCAGGAAATGATCCTTGCGGATTCTTAAGGCTTCCAGCTGACTTGACGCTCTGACGGTGGCCGTGCGGGAGCTGTTGCACAGTATGGCGATCTCGCCAACAATCGAATTTGGCACCATTTCGGCAACTTTTATCGGTCCGCTGTCGGAATCGACCAGAATATCCGCCATGCCTGAAAGGATGACATAGGCGGCATCTCCCTCGTCGCCCTGCCGGAAAAGGATCTGGCCGGCGCTGTAGCTCACGCGATCGGATGTGAACGCAAGCAGTTTGAGCTTTGTCAACTCGATGCCAGAAAACAAGGGAACGCGTTGCAGCATTCCAACTTCATCCTTGAGCAGCATTGTCGCAAACCTCAAAATTCGCGTTTGCCAGATTAGAGCAACGGGCACCCAGATGGAATTAATTCCGTTTCCGAGACATCGCTCTACGACACCAGTTCCTTGAAGATACCGTTCTCTGCCAAAAGTGTCTCGTGTGTTCCGTCTTCCACCAATTGACCCGAGTCGAAGACGATAACGCGATCGAACATCATCGCCATTGACGGATTCGTCACGACCCACACAATTGCCGGCGAATGGCCGTCGCTTCTGGCTTCCTCAAGCACATTTCGCAGCACCTTATCCTGCATGCGTTGGTCGAGCGCCGATAGCGGCCGGTTGAGAATGAGAAAATCGGGCCGCTTGAGCAGGGCTCGGGCAACATCGAGCTTCTGTCGCTGTCCACCGGTCAGCCGCCTGCCGCCGGCGCCGACGTTGAAATCCAGGCCGACATCGAGAAGTTCGCCATAAAGCCCCAGCTCGTCAAGAACGTCATAGAGGATGGAGCGTATGCGGTCCGGCGCGTCGGGATGGTTGTTGCCCACACGCCCGAACAGGACATTATCCATGACCGTAGCCGCGGCAATGTATTTGGCAGGATCATACCGTTCGATCGCGTTATGCAGCTCGGGCGGCAGGTTTTCATAGAACCGGTTGCGGGCAGTGACGATCTTGCTCATCAGCTCATCGCTCAGCAGGCCGAAGCGGTGCCGGGGCTCGATATAGGCAAAGCTCAAGCTAACGATCATGGCGCGATCGTTCTCCGAAACCGCCTCGTAGGGACGGTTGTTGAGCCGTTGCAGCAAGGTTTCGTAGGCCGGTATCTCCTCGGCGCTCATGAAGGCGAGCTGCTGGAAGAACTGGTGATCGGGTGGCAAGTCGGCAAACAGCTCGATCGCCTGTTTGGCGATCTCCAATCCCATTTCGTAGAGCGTGCGGTCGAGGCCGGCTTGCCTCAGCACTGACGCAAAATAGGGATTGGCCGCCAGGGCCCGGTCGGCCAATTCGGGGCCGGCGGCAGCGCCGAAGAGCAGGTTTTGGCCGATCGTTGCTTCCTTGTTGTAGGCGCCCGGTTCGAAAGGGACCACCAGTCCGCTCAGCCCTTCCTGTTCCAGCCGGGTTCGCAGCGCCGCACGCAGTTCGACGATCCGCCTGGCAAGCTCTGTGTGACGCTTTAGGTCGGCCGAAGAGCGCAAGCCAAGATCCAGAATGTCGCGCGACAGAACAACCGCGTCGAGCACCCGGCGCACGGCTTCAAAGAGGTCGTGCGGGCCGGTGGCGCCGGCGGAAGCATAGTTGATCCAGTCGCTGTGGACATCAAAATCCGGATTGCCCGACCGGCGCGCCTCGTCGATGTTCCAGCGATGCTGGTCTGCGGCGGCACCGTCATAAGTCACCGGTGTCAGCGGCGCATGCTTCAACCCGTAGAGCAGGTTATCGCGGAGGCTCGCCTGGAACAGGAAAACATCCGACGAGGCATAGGACATGCGCCGTCCGGTCACTGCTTCGGGGAGTTCAAGCAGGTCGTCGGTGCCCGAAGCGATCCTTCCGCTGTCGGGCCAGTTCAGCCGCGCGAAGGCTTCTGCAAGCGCTTCCGCTCCACCTGTTGCGGTACTGACCAGCGCCAGCGTCTCACCCGGCTTGACCTGGAGGGAGACCCGGTTGAGAAGCATCGCACCGCCATCGTCTGCTATGGACAGACCGATCGCCGACAGGGGTTTGGTCATCGGATCGGGATCGTCGATCGCCAACGCCCCGATTCTCGGCGCCATGAGACCCTCCACGGTGAACTGTTCGACGACCTGCTGATATTTGACCTGGACATCCTGCCGATCCTGATCCCAGTCGATCAGTTCCTTCATCGGTCCGGGCAGGTCCTTGTAGGCGCCGATCACGGCGACGAGCTGGCCGACGTCCAGCCGACCCTGGATGACCAGATACCCGCCGATCATGTAGAACAGAAAGGGCGTGAGCTGCGCGAGAAAATTGTTGAGGAACTTTACCATGAATTTCCATTGGTAAAGATCGAAGCGGATCTTGAAGATGAGCCCGAGCCGGGCAGCTATGTCGGCGCGCTCATAGTTTGATGTATCGTGTACGTGAACCGCACCGATGCCGTCGACGATTTCGCCGACCCGGCCCGAAAGTGCGCGCGCCGTCAATTGCCGTTGGCGCCCGAGCACGATCAGCCGCCGCCGCATTCGCGGGATGAGCACGATCTGGATCACCACGATCACGACCGCTATCATTCCGAGCCAGACGTTCTGGACCATGATGAAGAGCATGGCCGTCAGCGCCTGGCCGCCGAGCAGTACCGGCTGCAGGAAGGCATCGCCGATAAAGCCGCCCAGCGGCTCCACCTCGTCCTTCACCATGGTCGCCACTTCGGCGGATTTCACCCGCTTGAAGTAGACCGGCGGA
This sequence comes from Mesorhizobium sp. M0152, assembly GCF_040322415.1. Classification (NCBI taxonomy): domain Bacteria; kingdom Pseudomonadati; phylum Pseudomonadota; class Alphaproteobacteria; order Hyphomicrobiales; family Phyllobacteriaceae; genus Mesorhizobium; species Mesorhizobium sp. M0152. Next base: position 33,689 of record NZ_JAMYTH010000015.1, on the reverse strand, counting down.
AACCGCAGCACACGATCAACCAGTTCGAAGCGGATACGCCGCAGCATACGTTCACCGAGGCGGCCCTTGTAGGTGTTGATGTAGAGTTTGAACAGGCCGTTGATGACGACCAGCAAGAGGAACACAAGGCTCAGGGCAAACAGCGTCTCCTTGCGGTCGAGCTGAAAGCCGGAGAAGAACTGAACCTCTCCAATGAACGGCAAGTTATAGTGTAGCCTCATGAATGGTTGGGTCGCGCCCGGTTGCTCGAAGCCTCGACCTTGGATCGGCCCGTTGACGATCAGCTTCGGCAAGTCGAAGGACATGAAATACGGGACCATCGAAAGCACGACGATCATCAATATCCAGAGCTGCTGCTTCTTGGTGTGCGTCCAGATATAGCGGGCTAGGCTGGGTTCCATATGCGACTGTGGATCCTTCAGTTGGAAGGATGCGGGATAGAGACGCACCTGCTGGCGAATGGGATGTCGGCAATCTCTTCGTCGCCAACGACAATCTCGAAGCTGCAGTGCAGGGAGATTGTCCTGCGCTCTGACGGTTCGCGGCTTCCGTAGGGTTCTGGCGAATAGGCGAGCACGAGGCTGCAGCTGCGCGGCTGGTACTGGCGGATGGACGCCGATGGTCCGGACAGACGCAGCCGGCTCTCTCCGGCATCGGGCAATGGCGAAGCGGCTTGCAGCATGATCACGTCCGCGGATCGAACAGCCTTGCGGGAGGCAAGATTGCGTTGTGTCGCCCGAAATCCCAACATACAAGACGAATATGATGGATGTCACGCAACCACGCAATGCCGGCATGGACTGGCACGAACAAGCCCTGGACCTCACGCGGGGAATTGCTGCCTATGTCAACGACCCTCTCGTCGCAGGGCTGGCGCGCGTCATCACCAAGCATCCGAAGGCCGATATCGCGAACGCCTTCAACCACAAGCAGGTCGCCTGCAAGATGTGGGCGCTCGAGAAGCTGTTGGAAAGCTGCGGCGGCCGATTCGGGCGCATATGGGTTCTGGGTGGATGGTACGGCATATTGCCCGCAATGCTTTTCAACGACGCTCGCTTCGACATCGGGGCGATAGACAGCATCGACATCGATCCCGAAGTCGCGCCCGTCGCCGGGACCCTCAACCGGGAAGCCGGCGACCGGTTCCGGGCGCTGACGGCAGATATGTACGCGCTCGACTATGCGGCCGGGCGGCCCGACCTGACGGTCAATACGAGCTGCGAACACATAGCCGATCTGCGCGCCTGGCTTGCTCTGCTTCCGCGGGGCACGAATGTACTGCTGCAATCAAACGACTATTTCAGCGAGCCGACACACATCAACTGCGTGGCTTCGCTGGCAGCGTTCGAAGCAATGGCGGCGCTACGGGAGGTGCGGTTCTCCGGCGAATTGCCGACAAAAAATTATACGCGCTTCATGCTGATTGGATCTGTTTAGACTAGGCTTCATCGTCTGTTTGATCATGAGCTTTTCCGAAACCGGGCTCGATTTTTAGGGACCGTGTTCGATACCTTTCGCGCAGGATTTGCGCCGAGTGACGCGCGCCTTCTAGATCGAGACGATGCGCGGATGGCGTCGGTGCCACAAGCGCCTGTTCGATCGCTTGCGCCAATCCTTCAGGCGTTAGGTCCTTTTCCATCAGCACCGTTGCAAGACCGAGTTCTTCGAGCATCAGAGCGCGAACCGTTTGTTCGGTTTCCCCGCCGGCTGCAAATGGAACCAGCAGGGAGCGACAACCCGCACGCAGGACATCGCAGACGGTGTTGTAACCAGCCTGCGACACTGACAGGCGGGCGCCGGTCAGCAGGCTGGCGAAATCCTCGCGGAACCGGAAGATGGACAGGCCAGGCGTGGCATCGCCCGCGATCGCGTCAAACTCGTCTTTCGGCAGGTTTGGGCCGGTGATCAAACACCATTTCCAACCGTTGTTGGCGTTCCGCGCCGCTGCGATGGTGGATCTGACAAGCCTCTTTCCGGCAGCCCCGCCGCCAACCGACACCAAAACGTCGAAGCGCTCGGAGCCCACGGGCGAAGGCGGCGCGGCAACGAGCCCTGTGTAGGTGACTTCGGCCCTGATCGCCCCAGCCAGTGGAAACGTCTTGTCGATGGTTGCGAAAGCCGGGTCGCCATGGACCATAACAAGGTCGAAATGCCGGTTGATGAGATCGACCGTTTCCTCGTTCCGGCGCGGCTTGACGCGCTCCTGAAGGATATCACGCACGGATGTCACCAGCAGCGGTCTGGGCGACGTCGCGGCGATGGCTTCGAGCAGCGGCAAGAGTTCGAAACGCATCTGCCGGCGTCCAAATGGAAACGCCTCGACAATGACGATATCCGGCCTGCAATCCCGGAATGCCTGCAGCAGCATCTCTGAACGCCGTTTCCTGAAATCATCGTCGATGGGTTTGCCCTGCAAATCGACAAGTCCGGAAAATCCATCATCACCGGAGGTGACAGGTGGCAGGGTTACTGATTTTACCCCGAGCCCCGGAAACCCTGCAACCGGCGCTCCGCCGGTCACAACGGTTACGTCAAACCCGTCATCGACCAGAGCCGCCGCGACGCGGCTAGAGCGCGCGAGATGGCCGATACCGAGCAGGTGCTGGACATAAAGGAAGGCGCCCAGCCGGTTCAATCGACGGCCCGCCACTCGCGCTCGAACAGGTCCTTGAGCTGTCCAATGCTTGCCAGATGATCGAAATTGCCGCGCACGCGCCGCTCTGCTGCGTCGCCGAGGCGGGTGCGCAGCACAGGATCACGGATCAGGCGCTCCAGCGCCTGTGCCAAGGCAATTGGATTATCCGTGGGAACCAGCAGCCCGGTTTCATCCGGCGATAAAAGCTCCGGCACGCCGGAAATATCGGTCGACACGCAGGCAAGCCGCTGGCTAGCCGCCTCCACCAGAACATTCGGCAGACCGTCCCGGTCGCCATTAGCGGTGATCCTGCAGGCCAGGGCGAAGATGTCGGCGCAGCGGTAATGCTCAAGCACCTCCTCCTGCACAAGCGCGCCTTTCCAAGAGATGCGACCACTCAGTCCTAGCTTTTGCGCCAGTACCTTGAGCCGTTCCAGTTCCTCGCCGTAGCCGATATGCTCGAAACGCCACGCCAAATCGCCAGGCAAGAGGGCAAGGGCCTCCAGCAAGGTATCGTAGCCTTTCTTTTCAACGGCGCGCCCGACACTCAGAAGGATAACCGGTTCGTCCAGCGCCGAGCCGTCATGGTGCTTTCGCGCCTCGCCGAAACTTCCGAAGCGATCGAGGTCGAGCCCATGGTAGCTCAGATGCACAGACGCGTTGCCTTTAGCGAGCTCTTTCAGACGGTCGAAGCCGGTTTTCGTGCAAGTGACCGTCCAGCGCGCCGAGGAAAGCTTGCCAGCCAAATCCCAGTCCGCCGAAGTCCAGATGTCCTTGGCATGGGCTGAGCAGCTCCAGGGCAGGCTAAGAAGCTGGCTGGCATAGCGCGTCACCGATGCCGGCGTGTGCGCGAAATGTGCATGCAACCATTCCGCATCTTTCGGCCATTCGGCCGCCAGCACCAGCGCTTGCCCGAAACGGCGCGCGCGATTGCGGGTAAAGTCGCGGGGGATATCGGCAGCCAGCGATCCGAGCGCGCGCCAGAAGCCCGGCCGCAGCAAATAAGCAAACAGCGAGCGAAGCACGCGAAGCGGCTCTTCATGCAGATATTCAGGCAGATAATGGACGGGCGCTTTGATCTCGTCATGCACGGGGTGGCGTTTTGCGTCGGTCGGCCGCCTGAGCGCGACGAGTATCAGCTCGAACCCAGCACGCTCCAGACCGAGCAGTTCCTGCGCGATAAAGGTTTCCGACACCCGCGGATAGCCCTTCAGAACCACGACGATCTTGCGATGTCGCAAGTCAGTTCATTCCTTCAATGACCGACAGGTGATGGCCGGCCCGCCGGTCGAGCAGTTCCGCGACAATTTCGGAAATATGAGGCAGCCCTTCCAGCGTCAGATGCGGATTGCTCTGTGATGGGCGGGGCCAGTCCGGCAGCGCCACCAGTGCATCGGCAAACCGCTGGGAGTCCTTGGCTTCTTCCGGCAAAAGCATCTCGATGAGACCGAGTTCGGCTGCGCGCCGAGCGCGGATCAGTTGTTCCTCGCGGGGCTCGACGCGCGGCACGATCAGCGCCGGCTTGTCGAAAGATAGTATCTCGCAATAGGTGTTGTAACCGCCCATCGCCACAACCGCCTTGGCGCCGGCAATCAGGTCTTCCATGCGGTTGTCGAACTCGATGATCTTGATATACGGGATCTTGGACCCCTTCTTGAGCAGCTTGTTGCGCTTGCGGGCCGGCATGTAGGGCCCAAGCACGACCAGCGCCCTGTGTTGCAATTGCGGCTCCTGCTGATAGGCATCGATGACGTCGTGGATCAGTTCGGCGCCGTCGCCTCCGCCACCGGTGGTAACGAGGATATAATCGCCCTCGGGCCGGTGGCCGGGCAACTCGTTTCGCTGCAGGCTCCGTTGCAGGAAACCGACGAATCTCATCTTTGCCCTGACAACCGGCGGAACATCCAAGCCGGTCAACGGATCGTAGAAATCCGGCGGGCCATAGGCCCAGATCTTGTCGTAGAACAGGCCAATCTTGCGCATCACATCCCTGCGTGCCCACTCTGCTTCGAGCAGATGCGGCGCATCCATCACCTCGCGCAGGCCAAGCACCAGCGTGGTTCCCCGCGTCTTGAGGTAGGACAGCGTGTCCTCAATCTCACCGCGCAGGCCGAGCGGTTCCTTGTCGACGATGAAGATATCCGGCCGGAAGGTCTCGGCGGTGTGGCGGATGATCGACTGGCGCATCCTTAGCGTCTCATGCAGATCGATATCCTTTTCCAACGAGGTGTACTCGCCGTTGCGCAATTTGATGACGCTGGGGATCTTCACGAAGTCGACACGGGCGCGGTAGTCGAAGGCGCCAGCGATAGGCGCCCCCGAAATGATAAGCACCTGAAGTCCGCGGAAATCCTCGACCAGCGAATGCGCGATCGTCCGGCAGCGCTGCAAGTGGCCGAGCCCGAACGTGTCGTGGCTGTACATAAGAATTCGAGCATTTTCTGCGTGCTGGGTCATTGTTGAACGTCTTTTCGAATTCTCGCCTTGAGAACGGTGACAAACCCGCAGGCTTCGGAACCGTCCTGGCTGTACCGACCTGTTGTGAAACATGACGGCGCAATTTTCAATTTGTATTAGCAAAAAACCGCAGATCGCCTATTTATCCGCGAACTCATCGACTTTGCCCTCCCTCGGAAGGCCTCCAAGCGGTGGCGAACACTTAGCTAGCGTGACAATGCGCCCGCCACTTAACCACGACATACCCTGATCTGCCCGCGCTACGATCCGGCCTACCAGGCCACCAATACCGAACCGGCGCAGGGCCGCGGACCTGATCGGCCAGAGCTCGCGGCTCCCTTCTATCACCGCTGCTGCCTCCGCTAACTGCCGGCGCTGTTGCCGAGTTCTCCGAGGTCGGGATGGTGGAAAAGCTCGGCTGCAAGACGCCGCCGATCTCGGTGGCATCTTCACCGATTTCTTCACGCTGCAGGTCGAGCCCTATATCGGCGAAGCGATCCGCTATCTGGAGCTGACGACCGAAGGCAAGCAGTGGATCGCCAAGCTCCACGGCAAGCTCTTCCGGCCAGAATCGGGCCGCACCCGTCTTGCAGCCGACCTCGGCGGACCTTTCGGTGGTAACTTGGGAGCCGGGATTGAGACGGCGTTGATCGACGCCTTGGAAGATTTCGTGAAGCGGTAGCGCAAGCGGCTTGTGGCCTCCAAGCAGGCTCAGCAGACACACCGAACTAGCCTTTCGCCCACCGCTTTTCGGCAGCTTTCTTTGCGATCTCGGCGCGCCGCTCTGGCGTCATGTTCTCGGCGCTTCTTTCCGCCCTTCGCACCAAGCGCCTTCGCAGCTGGGTCTTTGCCGTCATCAATCACGTCGTCGGCTTCATCGCCCGTGGCAATGCGCGTGACCCCGACGGCGTCGGCGGGGCGCTTCTGGCTTTTAGGTCCGGTCTTGTTCTCCCGGTGGCCGATATTTGATCGACGATGCCTTTTGCAGTGCTGCAATCGTGTCCTCGACGGTCAGGAGGACGGTCGTCTGGATGGAACTCAGCGCTCCGCCCGAGCCGATCGCCAGCGCGGTGGCCGCCATAGACACGTTATCCGGAGCCTCCCACAAGTTATAGCCGTCGTGTTCGCCAAAGGCGTACCAGAAGCCGTGCAACTTTCCGCCCACCGATTCAATGTACTGCTTCGCCGCCTCTCGGCGGTCCTCGGGGTTATTAATGAGCTTCGCCCATGTTGCCGGCGTGTAGCTGAACCGAGTCAGGTACAATGGCATGGTCTTTCTCTCCCTTGCTTTGCGCTAAGCATATAGGAGTTTGCAGCCGGCTGCGACAGCGCTGTCGACGGCGGCAAATTTCAAACTGAGACACTACCCGAATTTTGCACGATTCTACTGCCCGAGCCGATTGGTGCTACACTGACAGCCAGTTAACGCGACGGACCCGTGTTCGGTGATATGACCAAAGTAACCGCCTTACCCGACAGAGTGGATTTCGACGTGGCCGCAAATGAGACCTTGCTTGAGGCGGCTCTCAGATCGGGCGTGCCATTTGCCCACGCATGCGGCGGCAGGGCGAAATGCTCGACATGCCGCGTTTGGGTTCTCGACGGCATTGAGGCTTGCCCGAACCGGAATCCGGACGAAACCCTGATGGCGAACCGGTTGAGATTGGCCGATGAGGTTCGGCTGGCCTGTCAGCTCAGGCCGCAAGGCGAGCTTCGCGTCCGGCGCCTGGTGCTAGACGAAACCGACATAATGATCACCAGCCAGCTAGGCGCTTCCGCCGCGACGCGTTGCGGCGAAGCAAGGCATGTTGCGGTGTTCTTCAGCGACATTGCAGATTTCACAGCGCTGTCGGAGCGGCTTTCCCCCTACGACGTGATGTATCTGCTCAACCGCTACTTCGCCCAGGTCGGCGACATCATCGAGCAGAATGGCGGTTTCATCGACAAACTGATTGGCGATGGGCTCATGGCTATATTCGGTATCGACGACCAGCCAGACGCTCCGCTTCGCGCCGTGAACGCCGCACTTCAGACCCTCGCTACAGTCGATCGTCTGAAGCCGTTCTTTGCCTCGATGTATGGCATCGATTTCGATATTCGTATCGGCCTCAACTATGGCGAAGCCGTCATCGGCACATTGGGTTTTGCTGGACACGAACGTCTTACGGCTATCGGCGACGTTGTAAATCTGGCCAGCCGGGTCGAGTCCGCCAATAAAGATGCCGGCACGCGCTTGCTGATATCTGAGGCTCTCCGCGACCAGATCGCCGAAAAGGTGGAAATCGGCGACTTCGTCAGGGTACGCCTTCGCGGTACCGGCGAGCGCACAAGCCTGTTCGAAATCGTCAGGCTGAAGCCCGAAATTGACGCCGAGCTGAATGCCAAGGGGCTTCGCGAAACAATCCGGCGCGGCGGCAGGAGGTGGGTTCGCGCTTTTTCCGAAGACGAGCTTCAGCCCTACGAACGTCGGATTCTCGAGTTTGAAGATTACGATATCGTTGTCGTTCGCGGATCCGACAACTATTGCGCCTTCAACAATGCTTGCCCGCATCTTCATCTGCCGCTCTACGAACGCCGAAGTTCCGCTCAGGCCGAACAGCTGAAGCTCCCACACACGGGGAGCACGATCACCGCAGATCTTGGCCTGGTCTGCCGCTGGCATCAGAGTTGTTTCGACCTGCTTACCGGCGAAATCAGGGAGTGGGCCAAGTTGGAGCACGACGGCAGCAGGGCGGGCTTGGAATATCTGGGTGACATTTCGAAAAACCGCGCAAAGTTGATCGTATACCCCTGCCGAAAGCAGGACGGCTTTGTGTGGATCGGGCTCGAGTGAAGCGAAGTTCCGCTATTTCAGTTTTCCGCCGGAACCTATTACAATGTCCGGACTGGGTCATTCTCGTGGGGTTGTGGCTTGTCTGTTCACGTCCGGTCACGAAGCAATCCGGAATATCTGAGTTCACCGTTGGTGATGCGCATCGCAGCGCCACCTTTGCGCTTGCCTTGAAGGCATCCTAGTTTGGAGGATAGTAGCTGCTCGTGGGCATAGAATGTCGGCACTGCCTTTCTTAAGAATGTACGCGCCGCTCAACGCGCTACTGGCTGCGATTGGGCTTGTAACGGTGGCTACGCTCACGACACCGGACATGTCCGGACGAAGCAGACTGGCTCTGGATGCAGTCCTCGCGGTCATCTGGGGCGTGTATCTCCTGCAACTGGCCGAGACGCTGCTCAAGCGGCGGGCGGGAGCCGTTCGGGACAGGACGCCGGCAATCGCCATCGATGTGCTCGCGGTTTTGGTTCCACTCGCCGCATTTCTGCTCGTCGGCATGCCCGACCGGAGCCTCTACTGTGCTGTCTGGCTGCTGAAACCGCTGCGCGACTCGACTTTCTTCCCGCTGCTGGGCAGGATCCTGACCAACGAAGCGCGCAACCTGATCGGCGTCACCACGCTCTTCGGCATCGTTCTGTTCGGTGTCGCGCTCGCGGCCTATGTCATCGAGCGCGACGTCCAACCGGAAACGTTCGGCAGCATCCCCCAGGCAATGTGGTGGGCGGTGGTCACGCTGTCCACCACCGGTTATGGCGATGCTGTTCCGGAAAGCTTCGCCGGCCGCGTCCTGGCCGGGATAGTCATGATGAGTGGCATCGGCATCTTCGCGCTCTGGGCTGGCATTCTTGCCACCGGCTTCTATCAAGAAGTCCGTCGCGAGGATTTCGTTCGTAATTGGCAATTCGTCGCCGCCGTGCCGTTGTTTCAGAAGCTCGGCCCGGCCGCGCTGGTCGAGATCGTGCGCGCGTTAAGACCCCGCATCATGCCGGCGGGCACCGTGATCTGCCGCAATGGCGAAATCGGTGATCAGATGTTCTTCGTTGTGGAGGGGCGGGTCAGCGTCGCGACGCCGAACCCGGTGGAGCTTGGCCCTGGCACCTTCTTCGGCGAGATGGCGCTGATCAGCGGCGAACCCCGCTCGGCCACCGTCAGCGCCGCAACGGTGGTCTCACTCCTGTCGCTGCACTCGGCGGATTTCCAGATGCTATGCAGCAGCAGCCCGGAGATTGCGGAAACTATCCGCAAGACCGCGCTTGAGCGGCGCGGCGCGGCACCGATGGCTTGACCGTGATGCCGACCACTGTTGATCAATCGAGGGCACTCGGTGATGAATATCACCGCGACATCAATTGTTCGCCCGATCGTCGACAAGGCGCCGCACAAGAGGAGCAATTGCGGTCGCCTCATCGATTGCAATTGCGGCCGCCTCATCGATAGGGGAACGATGCCTGCCTAAGCCTTTTCGACAGGGACGGCGCGTCAACACCCGAGCTGGCGGGTGAGCCATTTCTGCCTCATCCGTCAAGCGCTGGAAAAAGCTACGAGCGTCTGATCCATCCACGATGCCTTGCCAATCTGCCCGAGGTTTGCGCAAGCCTGTCAGGGTCTGATATGGCCAGTCGGCTGCTGACCTTCTTTCGATCGCGAGGCCGCGATCCACGGGCAACGGTCCGGCGAAGCGGTCCTCGCGTTGCGACTGCTCCGCCGGTCCGATGGCATTTCGAACTCTGCAGGCGGGGAAGATGCAGGATCGAATGTCCATTCCAATTCAGCCCGGACAAACAAAAAACCCGGCGGTTGCCCGCCGGGTTTTCAATTTCGCCGAAGCGAAATTTATTAGAACGAGCGCTGGAAGCGGAGCATGCCGCCGATGTTGCTCTTGCTGTCGGCATTGGTCCAGTTGGAGAAGTCGGCGTCGTCGAACTTGCCTGCATTGAGGTAGTCGACTTCGGCCGTGATCGTGAAGCCGGGAACCACATCGTAAGCAATGTTCGCGGCGATGCCGAGGTTCTTCCATTCGTCATACGAGATCTGGGCGTTGAACGAGGTCTTCTCGTTGAACTTGTAGGTGCCACCGCCCCACACTGCCCAGTTGCCGCCCCACTGCTTGTAGAAGCCACGGCCGCCGCCCGCGAGTGCATAGGTCGGATCGCTGAGGTTGTCGTCAGTGCCGTAACCGCCAATGATGAACAGCTGGATGGCGTCAGAGACGTTCACATCCAAGCGAACCTTCCCGGCGACTTCCTCGTAGTTGCTGTCATAAGCGACGACACCGGTGATGGCGCCCCAGCCCTGCGTCCACTTCACGCCGCCGACGACATGCGGAACGTAGCTGTCGATCGTACCCTTGCCGTAGAAACCATCAGTGCCGCCGCCCGCACCTTCTTCGAGAGACAGGACTGCCGAGAAGCCGTTGCCGGCGTCGAAGTAGTACTGGACGACGTTGGTGTCGAAATCGCCGTAGGGAACCAGCGTATCCTGGATGACGTTGCCGGCGTAGCCGATGAACGTGTTGAAGGCCGATTCGTCCTTACCGACGCGCAGGCCACCGAGCTGAATCCATGCGAAGTTCAGCGAGACGCCCGAGTTGCCAGCAGTATTGTCAGTGTCGGTGGCATTGGTGGCATAGTCGTTGCGGTTGCCGAAATTCCAGCGAGTCTCGGTGTAGGTCTTCAAGGTGCCGAGTTCGGTTTCCTGGCCAGTCCAGGTCTTCAGCGTGAAGCGGGCCTTCTTGCGCCAGGTATCCTCCTCGGTGCCATCCTGCACGTCACGGGTCCGGGCGCCGTCGAACGAACCGACGTCGCCGCCGCTGATGTCGTAACGCACATAGCCGCCGATGCGCAGGCAGGTTTCGGTGCCGGGGATGTAGAAGTAGCCAGCGCCGTAGACGTCGCAGATCTTGACGTATTCAGCGGGTTCCGGCTCGGCGACGACGACGGCGTCGGCGGCGCGCGCACCGGAAACTGCGATCAGGGCCGCAGCGGAGCCGAGAAGAAGGCTCTTGATGTTCATTTTCTGACCTCCAGTCAAAAGTTAAAAAACGGGTCTGGGTATTCTTTGCTGAAGGACAGCGTTCCCTGCCCCATCCCCACTAACCGAAAAAGATGCGCACCGCGCCGCTTCCTCGAAACCGACAATACCCATGAGCCGGCGGCGTTCAACCACGATCGTGCCGGCGAAAGGACTGTTTGGCTGCTATCCCCGGTCTGTGTTGCATAAACGTCACGATTTGGCCTTAGTCGGAAAGCTCTCGTTAACGATTGAACCCCTTGCACCCCTTGCAATCCGGCCGAATCCCGCGGGCTATTGCCTGAATTGCGGCGTGTATGCCGAGTCGTTCGCCAGGGAATCGCCGCAGAATGGCCACATGGTCAAAACGACATTGCAAGAGAAGCCGGAATTTTCGGCGGTAATGGCTCCCGCTTGTTGATTGTGCCGGCGCTTTTCTTTATCCGCCTAGTGTCGAAGGCGCTCCCCTGCTCCACTTGCCGTGAGGGCTTACAAATGGGCAATATCCACAGCTTGACTGAGTTCCGCCGTCAGAAAGAGCGGGCGCAACGGATTCGTTTCCTCGAACGGGACGAAGAGGCCCGGCTGTTTGCTGCCATCAAGAACCGTAGCGAGGACGCCTATCGGCTCTCGGTCTTTCTTGTCGATACCGGTTGCCGTCTCAGCGAGGCTCTCGGGCTGATCTGGAATGATATCCAGGAGCACCGCGTCAGCTTCTCGACCACCAAGCCCGGCCGCAGCCGCATCATTCCGATGACTGAACGCACCAAGGAAATGATCAAGCTGCATATCACGGAGGGCCGCCGGCCCAAGGGCCCGTTCACCAAGGTCCGCCAAGCACAGTTTCGCGCCGTCTGGAACGGTGCGAAGGCCGAGGTCGGCCTCGGCGCCGATGATCAGGTGGTGCCGGATATCTTGCGCGACACCTGCGCCTCACGCCTTGTTCAAGGTGGCATCGACATGAGACACGTTCAGATGTGGCTCGGCCATCGGACGCTTTCGAGGACAATGCGCTATGCGCATCTTGCCACCAACGACCTCGAGGGCTGCGTCATGGTTCTGCGAACGCCACGATAGGCTCCGTTAGAGTGCGGCGCCTTCGTCCGTTCTCGGCGCGCCCGACAACAAACCTCAATCCAAGACAGCCAGAAAAGCTGGCAACAGTTCCATCGATCCCAAAGTTACTTCCGATAAACCACACGATTGAGATTTATCTTGCGTTTTGCGTTTCGCTCAACTTCCGCTGCGCCCGTTCCAGAAATGCCGCGACTGGGGCTGGGCGCGCTGCTTGCCCCTGGAACACCGCCGAGGCGCGGCACTCGTAAGCTGCGATACCATTGGGCAATTATGTATCAAGGTGGAGGCAGCTGACAGCTCGGCCCGGCAAAGCAGTTGCAGGCGGACCGCCTCTCTCGACGCGATGGCACCAAGCATATTCTTGTGGGCACTCGAATCCCTCGGAAGCTGGAGCCTGGCAAGCTCCAGCGATCTCGATTCGGCGCCCTCTTGAGGCTATAGAAAGCAATGGATATTCCGCGCATCAGCATCATTCAGGAGAGGCAGACGACGTGACGACAAGACGACGGTTCTCGCGCGGTGGCAACATTATTAAGCAGTCCAACCGAAAGGCACTGGAAGATGCCCTGGCTACTGCGGTGACCAAATTGCTTAGTGAATACGACCCGACAATCCGGAAGCCGGCACTTCGGACCGCCGCAAGATTAGCGGGATACCTAGCTTCAAGTCTCGCCGCCCAAACCCAGGCCGTTCAGCGAGCCTTGCCTGCCATAGAAGATAGCCTTGAGCCTCTTGCCCATGCTTTTCTGGCTCAGCTCGTGGAAGAGGCGCAAGGACGATTTGACCCCCAGTTGCACCGCTTCAAGGCAGTGCCACCTCGAATCCAATCTCCCAGCCCTATCAGTCTCGCAACTGACTGGGCTGGCCCCGTGGCCGGTCCCACAGTGATAGAGAGGCACTTTGGAATACCGAGGTCGACGCTCTTCCGTTGGCAAAAACGCAATGAGGCGATCGCACTTCAAACTGGTAGCAGCAGGTTCGTTTTTCCCCTGAAGCAGTTTGTTGATGCTCGACCAGGAGGCGGGATAGCAGCTATGATAGCCGTCTTCGGGGACCATCGGTTGGCATGGCAATGGCTAATGGCCCCGAACGCGAAATTTGGCGCAACCTCGCCAATCGATGCTCTGCTGACCGGCAAGGCTGCTGACGTACTTGCGGCGGCTCGCCTCGCTGTGGACGAGTAAAACGCGGCCAACGCTCAGATCAGGCACATTCCATCGAATTCGAAGGGGTGCGACGTGTGCCAGCTCGGGGTCGGAACAAGAGCAGTGCGATATCCGCCAAGACGAACATGTCTCGACGTAGAAGCGTCGCCGTCCGACTTGCGGCGCCCCCGCAGGTCCACGGCTTATACGGCCAAACCATCGGCGACGAACTGCTCTGCCACCCAACCGTAGTGGCCGCCATGTGATTTGAAGCCGGGGACGATGACAACCACGCCGCGCGGCTTGGCCGAGCGCCACGTCGAAAGAGGTGATCTCCTACGGGATTAAGTAAAGAGCTCACGTCGGTTTGCTGGGAGCGTAGCACTCGCGTGTAAGGGCAACTAGCCGCCATAGAAGGTCCGCTTTGGCCAGCTTCAGACGTTGGTCCGCGCCAGAAGCCGCAATTCCGCTCTCGGTCCCCGAACTGCCAGTCAGCATGTCGGTCGTTGAGCAGGCCATAGCCGCATCCCAACAGCGGACATCGCGGATGACAATGCTCATGGCCGCGCCACAACCGGACCATCGCCAATCGTGGCGAAATATGAAGATCCGAACTCGACCTTGGTCGTTGCAGATTTGAGCGTCCCAAAACGAGGCCCGGGAACCTGACCTTCAGCGCAAGAGCGTGCGGGAGCGCTACATTTGACGTACGGGCACATCGAAGCCGCCCAAGTTTCAAGGCTTGAACACCGCAAGCATGTGAAGATCCAATCGGTCCCGCCACTGTGTCATCCCATGGCACGGATGAGACGATACACTGCTTACCGCAGCGCTCGCGACGGCTCGCGAAACGGCGACCCACGAGGCTTTTTTCGTGTTATAATGCGCCTGCAACGCGCGTATTCTCGACCTCGGCAATATGGCAAAGGTCGAAAGCAATTTTTGCCCTGGCGTCCCCCAGCACGGACTCAACTCCGGATGGCGGGGTATGCTTTTCCGGGGCGAGGAGGTTGTCCATGTCCACGAGTAATGTCGAACGCCCGCTGCAGCCGGGCGACCGGGCGCCGAATATTATTCTCGATGCGATCTCGCGCGAAGGCAAAATCGCGCTGACTGATTTTCGAGGTCGTAGCCCATTGTTGATCGGCTTGTTTCGAGGCCTGCACTGTGCGTTCTGCCGGCGCAGTGTCGCGGCAATGGCGCAACTCAAGCCGGCCCTGGGTGAGAAAGGCGTCGAGTGCCTGGCGGTCGTCAATACGCCGGTAGAGCGGGCACGGCTCTATTTCCGTTACCATCCGACACCCGATCTTCTCGCTGCGTCCGACCCGGAGCGGGCATCGCACCGTGCTTTCGGCTTGCGCGAGGTCGGGATGGACAAGGTCATGGGGATCCGTATCGATCTCCCGGGTGAGTTGCCCGAACCTATGGACCCGATGGCAATGGACGAGTTTCTCAACAAGAAGGAGGGATATGAAATTACGGAAGCCGATCAGCAGATGATGGCTTCCCCTAAGGAGCTGCTTGTTGGTCAGTTTCTCATCGACCGAGGGGGCATTGTACGCTGGAGCTTCACTGAAGTTTTGGAGGATGGCCTGAATACCTTCAAGGCGCCGAATCCGAAGGAATTGATGTCAGCGGCTTCCCAAGTTGCACATTAATGGGCTGCGGAAATAGGCGGCTGACAACTCGCTCGACGACCGCGCCCTTCCCGCTTACTACCGGGGAAAGGCCGTCCTGGGTCAAAACCTGAAGATCGTGAATGACCGCTTCGCGCCTACCTCGGTCATAGAGTCGAGCGTATATCGAGGCAGTGCCTTCACGCTGCTTCACAGCGAATTCCTACTCCGGCGAATAGACCAGCGTTCTGCGGCCATAGGCGCCGAAATAGACGATGGCCAGTGCATACCAGACGGCGACGCCGATGGTACCCTGGCGGTGTAACGGGTCGGTAAGCTGGAAGCCGATGGTGATCAAGGCGATGATCACGGTCAGCCATGCGCCGGGGACACCAAAGGGGCTCCTGTATGGGCGTTCAATGTTCGGGAAACGACGGCGCAGTTGCAGGAAGGTCAGCCCCTGCAGAAGATACGAGAACATGGCGCCAAAAACAGCCATGTTCAGGAGCCTGCCACCGACGTAAGTGCCGGCGGCCCCGCCGCCCTGGGTAAACCAGATCACCACCATGACGACGAAGCCCGCGAGCGATCCTGCGGCAAGCGCCACGTTGGGCGTCTTGTGTTCGCCGTGGGTTACCGACAGGAAATGCGGGAAATAGCCCGCGCGGCTCAGTGAATATATTTGCCGCCCGTAGCCGAAGATGATCGCGTGAAAGCTCGCCACCGACCCGGCGACTGCGAACAGCGCGAGGACCTTCGCCCAGCCCGTTCCGTAGATCGCCCGGAAGCCGTCCAGTATCGGCTCGCCGGACGTTCCGTACGCAAATGCCCCGTCGGGCAGTGCCGGGCTGATGATGAGGATCAGAAAACCGGAGGCGAGCAGCGTGAACATGCCGAGCATGATGCCTTTGGGCGTATCACGCTTGGGATCCAACGATTCCTCGGAGGCAAGCGGCAATTGCTCAATGGCGAGGAACAGCCACACCGCAAAGGGCATCGCCGCGAAATCCCCCTGAGGCCGAACGGCAGGAATGGCCCGTGCCCGTCCGGCAGCGCGATTGCCGCCCCGTCGGGTCCCACTCCGATATTCATTGCATTCTTGGCGAAGTCGAATCGTGCCCACGCCAGCGCACTGAGAAGAAGAATACCAGGATGGCCAGGGCGATGAGCGTGACGACCACGGTAACTCCGAACGGAAGTGCGACGCCGCGCACGTTCACCGACAAAAATCAAGTAGCCCATGGGCCACCAGACCGGCTGCCATGCGTCCGGGTGCCTGTGATGGCCGTCATGTAGGTGCCGATGAAATAGACCACGACCGCCGGGGTGAGAACATATTCAATGTTTTCCGCGCCGCCTTTGAGCCCAGAAGATCAGGCCGAGCAACAGGATGGCCCGGATGGCTAACCAGTAGCGCGACGGTCGCTCGGCGGGCACCAGCACCTGGTTGATCTCGTCGCCGGGCTGCAGGCCGAATTTGGCCGCCTGGCTGCCCAGCCGCACGAAGCCAACCGTCACGCTGTCGCGTAGCGCCCTGATATCCAATCCTGCAGCCTTGAGGCGCTCCGTGGATGAATTGCCAGACCCGAGTTGCAGCCTCACCAACTTCGACATCCGGATCACCGATGTCGATTGCCATGTCCGGATCGACGGAGTGGCATTGCAAGCGGGAAAATGAATACCACTTGAAGTTGGTTCGTCTCCGATGACGCGCCGCAACGCATTGATAAAAACATTCTGGTATAAGGTCTATTTTCCATAGAGTTTCCGCACAGACTGGAAAATCAATGGGTCCTAAGCTTTTGGTTATAAAACCTGAGGAGGGCATCGCCGTGCTCAAGGGGCTTGCCTCCTTGGCGCGCATTTCCATGCTGAAACTGCTGCATGAGAAGGGGCCGATGAATGTCAACGGCATCGCCGCCGTGCTGTCGCTGCCGCAATCAACGGTGTCGACCAATATCCAGGTGCTGGAGGATGCAGGACTGATCCGCACCGAGAACCAGAAGGCGAGGAAGGGCAGCCAGAAGATCTGTTATCCGACCGCAGAGGAAGTGCTCGTGGTCTTCAAGAGCGAATATCGTGCGCTCAAGAACAACGCCATCGAAGTGTCGATGCCGATCGGGCTTTACACCGGTTTCGAGGTGACGGCGCCCTGCGGTCTCTGTTCGCCGGACGGCATCATTGGTCTGCTCGATGTGCCGAACACTTTCCTCGATCCGGATCGTATGAAGGCTGGGCTGTTGTGGTTCACGCGCGGTTTTGTCGAATACCAGTTTCCCAACAATGCCAAGCTGGCCAATGCCGAGATCACCGAACTCGAAGTGGCGGTAGAGCTGTCCTCTGAAGTGCCAGGCACGAGCGCCGACTGGCCCTCCGACATCACGCTGACGATCAATGGCTTCGATGTCGGCACCTGGACGTCACCCGGAGATTTCGGCGACAAGCGCGGCGTCTTCACACCGTCCTGGTGGAAGCTCAAGGGCTCCCAATATGGCAAGCTGAAGAATTGGCGGATTTCTACCGACGGCACCTATGTCGACGGCATCAGGATTTCTGAAACCAGCCTCGCCGCACTGGACCTCAAAAGCCATCATTCAATCCGCGTCCGCATCGGCGTCAAGGATGATGCCAAGCGTCCTGGCGGGATCAATATTTTCGGCAAGGGGTTTGGAAATTATGACCAGGACATCCTGCTGAGGATCAAAACCGGCTGATAAGCCTCGTTGGAAGCCGTCACCCTAGCAATGTGACAAGCAACTAGATTGGGTGGCTCAGCATTCTCCGAAGTGCTCGGGCCTGTCACAGCGCGCTCAACGAGGCGTCTCTCGCCCTTGAAGTCTGTGCATCGGCGTGACGATCTTGTCTTGCCTGCCAGCTTCGCGATTCACTGTCTCATATGCGTCGGCGCTACCTGCTGGTGATCGAGGAGCACCGGTCGAACATGGTCTCGGAGGTTCGCGAAGCTTCTCGCGACAGCCATCCAGCCGTTCATCTTCATTGCGGGATTGGGCAGCATGGCACCTACGGTGCCGCCGATGGCGCGACCGACGTCTGCAGCCAATCAGCGCCAGGATTGCCGGCCGCAGCCGTAAGGATCATGCAACTTTTGAAAACAGAGCGACGTCACATTTCGCCAAGCCGTAGCGCCACCGGTGATCGGTCGCTGCAACCCGGCTTTGGTAGAACAGTGAAAGTTGGCTGCCTTGGATCATCACTGTCGAGTGACCGTTCTCGCCCGGTTGCCCTGGTTCGAGCACTGGGCCGATCGAGACGTAAGGTCCACTCACCTCGTCAGCAATGGCAAAAAATACCCGTTGCCGGTTCCCCCGAAGGCTATTTGGGAGAAAGCAAGTGGCGTTGAGAAGCACGCGGCCGTCCGGCAACTCGACCAGTTGTGCGCCTTCTATGCCCCATTCGTAGTCGGGATCCTCTCTCGCATTGTGGTGAGGAACATCATTGTGGTCGAGGATCTTGCCGATCCGCTTCCAGGGACCGAACCACGAGTCGGATTGGCTCCGTGCAAGATAGATGTCGGGCTGTGGCACCCGGGTGAAGTTTGGCATGGCGGAATAAACGAGATAGCGCTTGCCGCCAATGATTGCAGGATGCGGATCGTACACCCCATCCTCGTCCGTGTTCGGGATGGCAAGGATTGCCGGGCTGAGAACCACCCAATGGAATCCGTCGTTGGAAACGGCGTGCTCACAGCGGCCCCCAGACTTCATGAACTCCGTCTGGATGAACATGTGAAAGACGCCGCTCTCGTGGATTACACCTGGAGCCGCTACCCCTGTGCCATTGATAGGAAGTTTGATCGACTCGTGTTCGGTCCACGGCCCATATAGCTCGGGCGCCGTCGCATGCAGGATGCTCCACGTCTCGGTGCTCACCGTGCCGCTTGAGCCGAAGACGTGCCACACCCTGCCGTCGAAGACGGGACACGGGTCCTTGAGATCATCCACGCTTTGCGGATGAAATAGCGGGAAAACGTTGGTTTCGAAGTCGATCTTCATGTCAGTCCCCGCAATTGCCTTTGCTCGACCTCGCTCCGGTCGCGCAGGCGAATCAATTTAACATCCTGGCCATTTTATATCCCGCGAGTTGAACGCAAATACGGCGAGGACGTTGTCCACGAGCATTCCCGTTACTCGTCGTCGCTCGGAAATTCGACAGCCGCGCCTTTTTCGCATTCGGCGGCAAGGCGGCGACCGAGGCTCACCACTTTATCTTGGAACAACTCGCCCGATCGAAAGTTAGGAGTTGGTGTCTAAGCTTAGTTCTCCGCCACACGCCATTAACAAATGTTATTCGAACAAAACACCGTCGCCTATAAAAAGGAATATTTCCATGGAAGCAGCCTTGGGCAGGGTAACCGCTAGTAAACGCGCCATCCGAGACAATCTAACGGTCTGCTTCTCCCACCTGCGATGGAACTTCGTTCATCAACGTCCGCAGCATATTCTCACTCTCGCTTCCGCACGGCAGAGAGTGGTCTACTTTGAAGAACCTCTTTTCGAAGAACTGCCACAGCCGCTATTACGGATGAGCGAAGCATCGCCAACCATTCTAATTGCGACACCAGTGCTGCCGCTTGGCACGTCAGCCGCGAAAGCAGATGCCGTCCAGCGGATATTTGTCCAACAAACAATCGCTTCTATGTCGCACAACCGGCTGATCGCTTGGTATTACACGCCAATGGCTCTTCGCTTCACGGAGTACCTCGACCCAGACATATGCGTCTATGATTGCATGGACGAACTCTCCGCGTTCAAGAATGCGCCGCCCGAACTGGGGCAGATGGAAAAGGCGCTTTTGCGCCGTGCCGATCTCGTTTTTACCGGCGGGTTGAGCCTGTACGAGACCAAGCGTCACCTGCACCAAGCGATCTATCCCTTTCCGAGCAGCATCGATGTAAAACACTTTCATAAGGCGAGGAAGCCAGGAAAGGACCCAGCCGATCAGGCCGACATTCCTTACCCAAGGGTCGGGTATTTCGGCGTGATCGATGAGAGACTGGACGTCGCTCTCGTCGCGCGAGCGGCAAAGATGATGCCGGACGTTCATTTCGTTATGCTCGGCCCGGTGGTTAAGATCGACCCTGAGAGTCTGCCTCAAGCTGAGAACCTGCATTGGCTAGGTGCGAAGGCCTACTGCGACCTACCCGATTATCTGCGCCATTGGGATGCAGGCTGGATGCCGTTTGCACTCAACGAAGCGACCCGGTTCATCAGCCCGACCAAGACGCCGGAATTTCTAGCGGCGGGCCTGCCGGTGATCTCGACGGCAATCGTCGATGTGGTGCGCACTTACGGCGCTGCTGGACTCGTGGAAATCGCGGACGGAGAAGATCTGCAAATTAAGCTACGCTCCGTTCTTTTGCGACCACGTCAGATGCTCCTGCAGCAAGTAGATGCCTATCTTGCGGACATGTCCTGGGAACGAACATGGAATGCCATGGCAGCTCACATTGAGCGCGCGTATCAACGCAAGAAGGTCGTCCCTCTTCGCAGGAGCGCATAGCCATGTTCGATTGGCTGGTCGTGGGCGCCGGCTTTGCCGGCAGCGTGATTGCTGAAAGAATAGCTTCGCAGCGCCATGAAAGCGTGCTCCTGGTCGATCGTCGCAACCATGTCGGCGGCAATGCCTATGATTGCTATAATGAAGCCGGCATCCTAGTCCACCGCTACGGACCGCACATCTTCCACACCAACGGTCAGGCGATCGTGGATTACCTGTCGCAGTTCACCGATTGGCGGCCATACGAGCATAGGGTGTTGGCGGCGGTGGACGGGAAACTCGTTCCCATCCCGATCAACCTCGACACGATCAACAGCCTTTATGGGCTGGATCTGACCTCGGCGCAGCTGGAGGATTTCTTCGCGTCACGACGCGAGACGGTAGAGGACGTTCGCACGGCCGAGGACGTCGTTATCAGCACGGTGGGACGAGAGCTCTATGAGAAGTTCTTTCGTGGTTATACGAGGAAGCAATGGGGCGTTGATCCCAGTCAACTCAGTAAATCGGTGACAGCACGAGTACCGACCAGGACCAACCGCGATGACCGCTATTTCAGTGACAGCTTCCAGAACATGCCGCTCGGTGGGTACACCAGGATGTTCCAACGCATGCTCGAACAGCCGAACATAAAGATCATGTTGCAGACCGATTTCCGCGAGATTCGTGAGAAGATACCGTTCAGGCGATTGGTTTACACCGGCCCGATCGACGAATATTTCGGCTGGCAGCTCGGGCACCTTCCCTATCGCTCGCTTCGTTTCGAGCACGTTACCCTCGACCGCGAACAGTTTCAGCCGGTTGCCGTCGTCAATTATCCCCAGACGGAAGATTACACCCGCATCACGGAGTACAAACATCTCACTGGCCAACAGAGCTCGCGGACCAGCCTGACCTACGAATATCCCACGGACCTCGGGGATCCGTACTACCCGGTGCCGCGGGCCGAGAACGAAGCACTCTACAAGCGTTATGAAGCGCTTGCCGCTACCTGTCCCGACGTGTGGTTTGTCGGTCGCCTGGCAACATACCGCTACTACAACATGGATCAGGTGGTTGGGCAGGCTCTGGCCACTTTCGCTCGCATCCAAAAAAGCGTCGAATCGGCGAGCACGGGAAAGGCGTCATTGGCGGAACTGGCTGTAAGTTCTCCCGCACACGGGAGTTAGAGTTGGGGGCGGCAAAACCGGAAGAAGAATTGCGATGGCTACAACTCAACTCAGAGAGCCGTTCGATATTCGTTGTGGCTTGCCAACGCCCATGCCACCACGGAAAACCAAACGCTGTCGATCATGGCCACGGGTCGAGCGTATCGTTTGCGCCGGCATAGTCCGGAAACCGAAAGCCAGATCACGCGCATCGAGGCAGTCCTGGAGGGCCTCGATACAGAGCACTCCATCCTCACGGAGACAGCCCTGTCGATGGTTGGCAGCATGGCTGCCATGGGACACTCGATGGCCGGCGACGAAATCATCAAGAATAGCCTGGCGAATTTCGCATTCGATCATGAAATTGCTGCTTACAATTCGCTGCTGGTGCCCGCCGAGGCGGCCCTCAAGCAGACTCTGAGCTGAGAGAAGCCATGGCCAGTAGGCTGAAGGAAAACCTGGACGCTATGCGGTGGGCCAAGCTGGCGAGACTGGTGAAACCGCAAAAGCTGATCCTACAACGGGGCGACCTCCATGACAGACCCCGCCCCCGTTGTCGGTCACATCTTCAACGCGTCCGGTTAGCCGCGAACAAACCTTGCTGACGGGCCAGTTCATCTGCTGTGGCTTTGCGCAGGTGTCGCATGCCATCAGCCTGGATGACGGAAAACAAACCCACCTCCGCATGTCGCGAATTGTCCCAGCCGGGGTAGGCAGTTATCGGGTACAGGCAAATACCCTCAATCGGCGCCCCGAGACTGATCGCGGCACGCACCTCGTCGCAGACATAATGGAGCCAGGCCGCCCCGCCTGAACCCTCGGAGCCGGTCTCGGCAATGAACATCGGCTTGCCGTAACGATGAGCCACCTCGAGCAACATTTCCGAGAGGGCACGGTACTCATGGTGGCCCATCGGTATCGTCGGTCCGTCCATGTACCATTGATTGTGCGGGTAAAAATTCAGGCCCACGACATCGACAACATCTTCGCTTCCACCCAACTCAGGTTCGGCGCGACCCAGGAGCAAATCGTATGCTTCGAACTGTCCCTGGCGGGCGTTTTCGGCCCGGCGCCGCTCGGTCCCTGTTCGGTCGCGGGGAGCGATGTGGATAAGCGGCTCGGCCCAGACGAATCTACATGAGGGATCCACCTCTCGCATCGCACGAACGCCAGCAATTGCAGCCTTCACGAGATGCCGTTTGAACCATCCCCGTTTGTTCGGCCCCACACGCGGGAAATAGCCGACCTCAACAGCCCAGGCGAAAAAGGAGATTTCGTTGATTGGACACAACAGTGGCGATGTTCCGGCAATCGAACGGTGTACCCTCACTGCTTCTGCTGCGAACGCGGCATAGGCTTGGATGAAATCCATCGAGCCCTGATCGACATGGTCTGGAGATCCGTAGTGGAAGATGTCCCAGATAACCTGGACACCTGCCGATCGAGCTGCCTCGACCATTGGCGTCCAACTTGACCAATCATAAGTTCCGGGAGCGGTTTCGATCAGGTGCCACCGCAGCCCGTCGCGGATGGTGCGAAGGCCGAGTTCGGCGCAGCCGCGGTAATCGCCGGGGGCATGCAAATTATGCGAGGTCGCACGAATAAGGTCGAGGCGAACGCCGTCCTTGCGCCGGTGTGTGGAGCACTCAAAGCCTGCCATGAAAAAACTGGCAAAGCGCGAAGCTCCCGCAATCGAAGCTTCCTCATCCTGCCCGACCTTGCGTCCCAGTTCGCTCATTCGAGGTCTCCTCTGGGCAGTCGTCTTCGAACTCTGCCAGCTTGTTCGGACCGGGAACCGCCTTGTCGAAAATACCCACCCGATCGGGCAGACGGCATTCCGTTTCTCAGTTCAGCATACCCCCCGTCCTGGCGTGACCGGTTTGTCCCGAACCGATTGATCAAGCCTTTGTTCCGATGGTCGACTGTCCGGAATCTGGGTGGCGAATGAGGAACAAGGCGGCCCGAGGCAAGTTCGGGCGATGTAGCGCCCGCGGTCGATCAACTCGAGCGGCTGCTCAGCAACAACAGAGGCACGGGATCATATGACCGTTCAAATTCCACTTTCCGAGATCGACCACGCCAGGCGTGAGAACCGTGGTGACGGCGCTTGGAGCATCGCACCAGATTTGGGCTACTTGCGACTGGCAATCGTCAATGTGATGTTCTTCGGCGCACCGGGCAGCGGAGATCGGAACTGGGTGCTGATCGATACGGGGTTGCCGAAGTCCCGTAGCAGCATCCTTGCGGTCGCAGAAAAACGATTTGGCACGGACCGGCGGCCGGCGGCGATCATCCTGACCCACGGCCATTTCGACCATGTGGGAGCGGTTCTGGACCTGGCGAATACGTGGGACGTGCCTGTGTTCGCCCACCCACTCGAGCGCCCCTATTTGGATGGAACCGCGTCCTATCCGCCACCGGATCCTTGGGTAGGGGGTGGATTGATGGCGCTGCTTTCGCCGCTCTTTCCGCGCGGGCCGATCGATCTTGGCAACCATTTGGAACTGTTGCCCGCCGACGGATCGATCCCCGGGATGCCCGGATGGCAATGGCTGCACACACCCGGGCACGCCCCTGGGCATATCTCGCTCTGGCGCGAGGAAGACCGCTCGCTGATCGTAGGAGACGCTTTCATTACGACGGGTCAGGAGTCGGTCTATGAGGTCGCCGTTCAGGATCTCGAGATGCACGGTCCGCCGCGCTACTTCACGCCGGACTGGGATGCCGCGGAAAGATCCGTGAAGCATCTGGCTGGGCTGAAGCCTCAGATGGTGATCACTGGACACGGTGCGGCTGCTGCAGGAGTGGGCATGCGTCAAGCTCTTGACAGCCTGGCTGAGCGGTTCAGGGAGTTCGCCGTGCCCCCGAAATTGAAATTCGTGCGCGAGCCAGCGATGGTCCCAGATAGCTCAGGCTAACCGAGCCCGTCGTTCTGAAATTTCAAGGTGGGCCGCTCGCTCAAGCCGTAGAGCTTCCGTCGGGTCGCGCGTCCCTCCGACAAACTCTGGCAGCGGAACAAACCGGGGATGCGCCAGTTAGGGCGTTCGGTCGGCGCAGAGCGACTCCGGCCAAGTGCCCTGAAATTCTGCGTCAAGGGAAGACGTCAGATGGAAACCCGTTCCCCAAGGACGCGTCCTCTCCGCCGGCGGGGCCGGCCAACAAGAAGTTGTTCGAGCCATACGCGTTGGCATTCGCCAAGACTTGGCTTCGATTCGCTCATGGGCCGAACCGTGGAGCAGACCAAATGGCAAATCTGGGAAGATTGGCGAAAGCGATGCTTGGCGTCCTGGCATACCAAAATCGCGACAAAATCGGCGAATTGATTCGGGGAGCGGGGTATCTTAACCCAAACGACCCGCAACGCAGAATTCTGGCTCAGATATCGGATGGCGTGTCGAGGGCGGACCTTGGTGAGATCCTCGACCGGTTCAGGGAGGTTGGGGCAGGACGGAAGGTCGACTCGTGGGTTGGCAGCGGGCCAAACCAACCAATCGAGCCAAGGGACGTCGAAGCGGCAATGGACGAAGGTACACTCACTTCCATTTCGATGGAGACGGGCCTTTCACGCGAGCAGCTAATCAAAAGGATTGCGCGGGATCTACCCGAGACAGTCAATATGATGACGCCCAATGGTGAATGGCCGTCTGAGCCGACACAAAGCTCGGATACGCCGACCCTGCTCGATAATGTACCCTAGGGACGCAGCGGTTCTATGCATCAAGCTCTTGACAGCCTGGCTGAGCGGTTGAGGGACTTCGCCATGCTGCCGAAATTGAAATTCGTGCGCGAGCCAGCGACCGTCCCAGATAGCTGGCTGACCGGCCGCAGGCGCTTGTGTGCTGTTTGACACTGGTCAAAATTAGGCCGGTTTTGCGGCTCGGAGTGGGTCTAGTGTTCCGCCGGATCGCGCAGGCGAACCAGCGGCTTCTTTCCAGGACCGACGAATAGACATCGGCAGAACAAACCCACCCAGCGCCAGTTGGGGCAACCCCGGCCCATGGACCGCCAGCACTCGTTGCGCGGGCACGAAGCCACGCAAAAGCAACTTGCCGCCCGAGCATTACGACCAGGTCCTTTCCGCACACGGGACGATCATGATCTTCTTCGCGGCGATGCCTTTCATGAGTCATTTGGCCGAAACAAGAGTGTCCTTCTTGCGCGCCGGTGGCCGACGACGAACACGCCGCTTGGCAGCGGTCTTCAGCCCTACCGGCGGATCCCTCGATAACGCTCTGGTCACCGCGTTGACCATGTCGAGCGCAACGAAATCAGCATTGATGTCATTGCCCAATTTACCGTCTGTCTCCCCGCGGTCTTCACCGTTTCCTCCCCAGAACACAACGCCCACCCGTACCGCTGCATTAAAACGTTTTATGCGGCGCACCATAAAACGCGCATGTTTGAGGGAGTTGCGGTTCAGGAACCCGATCACGACGGTGTTCAGCCCATCCAGCTCCAGCCGGCGAATGCTCGCCGGTTGCAGCTCTGCAAAACTGGCCTTTGACGTAGCCGCGCCTTGGATCAGTAACACCTGCCCCAGCATTGCGGCGGCCGCGTCGTCGAGTTCGCCGCGCCCGCCGGCACAAAGCACGGCTAGGCCGGTGCCATCTGGGAGATCGATGTCGTGCCCTGCTTCCGGATCGATTGTCTTCTCCTTGTCCGAGCCAGTCTCATCACCTGCGGCGACATCGTCCTCCTCCGCCTCCTCCTGAGCGATGTCGTCAAGATTCGCTACCAGTATCTGAGCGCTGGCGGCCAGCTGCTTCAGTTGGTGATCGTCCATCACCCCCCGAACCCGGTCTTGTTCGCCGAGCAGAAGGGCGGGAAGCGCGACCTTGCCGTAGAACTCGAGCAGATACTGCTCCTCGAGAATTTCCTCGGCGTGGTCCGTGGCTTCTTCTGGATCACCGGCCAGCAGACGCTGATACAGCCGGGCATGTGGCTCGAGCACCGGTTCGTTGCCGAACAGCACGTCGAGAAACTCGAACTGCGTCACATGTCTGCCGAGCACGACGAGACAGACTGTGAGGGGAGTAGACAGAACCAGACCAAGAGGTCCCCAGAGCCAGGTCCAGAAAATTGCTGCGACGATGACGGCTAAGGGAGAGAGCCCGGTGCGCGACCCGTAAAGCCAGGGTTCGATGACATTGCCAGTGATCATTTCCATGATCACGAACAGCGCGGCTGTCCACAATACGAGTGACCATCCGGGCGCCACGGCCAGAGCAAGGGACAAGGGCAGCAGTGCACCAATGATAGGACCGATATAGGGAACGAAGCGCAGCGCCAATGCCAGCAACCCCCACAACAGTGCATTGGGGATCCCGAGGACCCATAATCCGATCGAGATCGGGACGGCATACAAGATGTTCACGACCAGTTGCATGAGCAAATAGCGGCCGAGCCGTCTGCCGGCGTCCTGGAGCGCTTCGGTGGTTCTGTGAAGATCGCCGTAGCCGACCAACCGTATGAAGCGATCGCGCAGATCCTCGCGCTCGAGCAGCATGAAAATAACGACAACAATTATGAGCCCCGCCGACGCCAGCGGACTGATCAGCGGCGTGATCAGGTTTTGCAGGATCTCGAGCGGCCTTTCTCGAGACACAATCTCGACGGGAACCGGCTCGCGCTGAGGCTGGCTGGCTGCTGGCTGCGAGGGCTCCTGCTTGTTGATCTCCTGGCCGATGCGCTCGATCGCTCCGGTCAACCTGGCGATGATGCCGCCGCCGCCACCGGTTTCTTTTCTGACCTTGGTCAGGACATTTGTTTGGTAAAGCGAAACATTCTGGGCCAGCTCACCGACTTGCGTAGCGACAATGAATGAGAACAAAGCGAGCGCTGCGAAGGCGCCAAGCACGCTGAAGATGACGGCGGCAAGGCGTGGAATGCCGGTCCGTTTGAGCGCGGAAACCACCGGCGCAAGCGCGAAAGTCAGCAGCAGCGCGATCGCGATAGGCAGAAACACCTCGCGGCCGAAATAAAGCGCGGCAACGACTGTCACGACAGTCGCTACCGTGGGCAAAGCAGTGCGTGGGTGAGCCGTGGCCCCTGTCTCAATGTCCCTCAATCGAGGGACAGAGGGTTGCGCGCCATTTAGCCGACTTGTCGCCATCCAATTCTCCTGCCCAACTCCGCATGATCAGACATATTCAGACAGAGCGCAACTTGGGCTGCCGCAACATCAGGTCCTGAAGGTGGGGATAGGATGCACTTACGCTGACAATCCATTGGCCGACTCGCCCGTTCGTTCGCGTACAGCCAGTCGACCCAGATTTCGGTCTTCCACTTGGCATCGGCATGGGCCTGGAGCGGGACTCCCAGCGCGTGCGGCCTTGAAAAGGCCGAGGGACGAGGTCAAGCTGTGCCCACGGGCGAGCTCCCCAAGCTGGCTGCCCAGGCAAAAATTTCGGCTGCCTGTGTCATAGGTTAATGCACCGCTGCCCCGGTTCACCTATGGCTGCGGCTTAGATCGTTCAGCATCCTCAAACACACTCGACGTCGGCAGAACGCTGCACGCCACGATCCATAGCGGGCGGTGGAACCCCGCCCCTTACATGTTTCCCTGCCGAATGACGATCACGGCGCGGCCGCCGTCGGTTCGTCAACCCTTCACCGGCTAACCGGAACTTTTGGCGTGAATAAAAGTTCGGAAGCCAACATCAGCTAGGTAGCCAGATTGTCCCCCACCTCATCCTCGGATGTACTTATTCGCAAGCTTCAGACCATCTCGGATATTCGTGATGCTGATATCGGCGTTCTAAAAGGCATTCCGATCCAGGAGAAGGAATGTGTGGCCAACCACGACCTCGTGCGTGAGGGCGACCGTCCTGTTTACTCGTTTGTCGTCCTGGATGGGTTGGTCGGTTCGACCAAACTCACGGGCGAAGGAAAGCGGCAGATCACATCCTTCTTCGTGGCCGGCGACATTCCAGATCTGCACGGGCTGCATCTGTCGGTCATGGATTGTAACTTCTCGACCCTTACGCCGGCCCGAATAGGGTTCATGCGGCACGATACTCTACGCGCCATTTGCGACCAGCACCCTCACATTGCCGCGGCCTTCTGGCGGTCGACGCTGATAGATGCCGCGATTTACCGGGAGTGGGTCACCAATATTGGGAGAAGGGAGGCTTACACCCGCATGGCTCACATTCTCTGCGAACTGATTTCTCGCTTGCGCTCTGTCGGACGCATCCAGGATCACGTCGCGGACATCCCTATTACCCAGGCAGCACTTGGCGATGCCTTGGGTTTGTCTACGGTGCACGTCAACCGAATGCTTCAGGAACTGCGACGTAGAGGCCTCATCGCCACCACAGGGCCAAGAGTTCATGCACTCGACTGGCCCGGCCTCACTCGCGCAGGAGATTTCGACACGACCTACCTGCACCAAAGGACCCCCCCAGATTAGTGGTGACGGAAGCTCTCCGATGGCACGATTTTTCTTTGACAGCGGCGATCGCGACTTGGTCTTCGAAGATGAGATAGGTATCGAATGTGCCGGCATCGAGGAGGTGCGCCGCGCGAGTTTCGAGGGGCTTATCGACCTCACGAGAGAGTCCCTGAAAAGCGTCGACGGCCAGCAATTGTTCGTTGAGGTGCGTGATGAAAACGGTGAGAAAATCCTCAGGCTGAGCCTCTCCCTGCAAGTCAAACTGATGAAATAGGCTTGCGCACCCCCCTTCTGCGTCAGGCCGAGCAAATTTGGGGCGGCATACCTCTTCAGCCAAGAACATCTGCTCCGAGCACATGCTATCCGCGATTGTTGATGATGGAAACGTCGATTCAGTTCGCCACCGACCGCGATCGACCTTTGCGGACGTGCGTCAGGCCAACCCATCCAACGCATCAGCGGCAAACGTATCTCGACTGCCGTGACGCCTAGCGGTTCGGCGGCGTAATGGCAACAGCAGGCGATCGCTTTGATCTAGTGTGCCAGATGCGTGGCCAAATTAATAAGAACGAGCCGAGTGACCATACTCCCACCAAAGAGGCCTACCTCTCTGGTGGATTCCTGCGATGACTGAAGAACGTCGGAAGCTCAACTCGTCCGTCCCCGCCTCGGCCGATGTAAGCTCTAGCTGGATCAGTCCCTGGCGGCGGCCTCGCTTTGCTCAAGCTTTTCCCTGATCTCCAGAAGCTTGCTGGATTTGCGTCATCACATGTCGGGGATCGACATTCTCTGCCAGTTGCGGCAGCTCGTTGTCGGCCGGGGTCGAGACATTCAGGCGCGTCGCCAAAGCAGCCACCATCTCGATCAGCCGCGTGGTTTCATGCTCGTTAAGAAGGCTGATCTGCAGGTCCAGTTCCGCTCGGCGCTCGCTGTGTTCAGCCATTCTGTTCTGATTGATCAGCACGAAAGTGGACAAGAAGATTGCCTCGACCGAAGCGACCATGGCCAGGATCACAAACGTGGGGTCCCAAGCTGGGATGCTTGGTATCGCGCCAAGGTTTGCAAGAATCCAGGCTACAAGAATCGCGAGATGCAAATAGACAAAAGTCATGCTTCCCGCGAAGCGCGAAATGGCGCCAGCAACTCGCACCTGAACGCCTTGCCGCTCCTCTTGTTGTCGTCTCTGGTCGACCAGAGCCTGTATGTTCTGGTGAAGGACGGACTGCATGTCGGCGGGACGTTGATCACTCATGTGTTTGAATGTCACTTTCGTACAAGCGGCGCTCGCCGCCCCCTTGAGACGTGCCGCCTGGAGACGTGCGTTGATCTCGCTGACACATGGCCTAACTCCCAGCCGACAGGCAGCCTCGAGACGAGGCGCGCAGCCTTGCAATTTTGTCCACCATCGCGACCACCGCCCACGGGGCGCTCCGATGAACCATGTGGCCGACGCCCGGCACGATCTCAAGGAGAGACCCACCGACCTCCTCATGCAGGCGTCGTGCATCGCCTTCCGCGTCGAACAGCCGGTCTCCAGATCCGGCCACGATGCCGGTCGGCACGGCGATATCCTTGTAGCTTGCCTTCGACAACAGGCCTGCGGCCAACATCAGTGCCGACTCGGAACAAACAGCCTGCAGTTGGGAAGGGCGGCTGGCGAATTCTTTGGCGAGAGCAGCAAAGCCACTGTCGACCTCAGCCGGAGAGAAGATCTTCTTCATCGCCCAAGGCCAGGCCAGCCTCACAAGCAGCGGCAGCAATGTGTGGCGGAAAGCCGTGCCGATCACCGGCAGGGCCGGGAGTGCGGCCAGCGCAAGAGCGAGCCGCGGCGGCGGATAATAGTAGCCGGAGACCAGCACGATGCCGGCAATCGATGAAGCATGCCTGCGCGCCAATTCGATGGCGACCCAAGCTCCCCAGGAATGTCCAAGCACCAGATATTTTTCGATGCCGAGATTGCGTACAGCATCATGTATGACGTCAGCTTGTTCGCAAGCAGACCAGCTCCTGCCCTGCGACCGTGAGCTTTGGCCGAAGCCGGGACGATCAAATGCGAGCACCCGGTAGCTATTTGCCGCCAGGTCGAAGATGCCGCTGGACTTGAAGTCCTCCGCAATGGATCCGTTCCCGTGCAGCAGAAGCAGCGGCATGCCAGTGCCGGCCTCGAAAAAATGCAGGTGTAGGCTACCGATCTCCATCGCACGACCGCACGCCCGGCCGGCAAGCGCTCGTTTGGCGCGGACGGCGTTGTATCCCGCCAGGGCCGCGGCGATAAGCAGCCCGGTTGCAAGTTTCGGTCCATCTCTGTCGAGCGCCATGCTCGTGCCTGCCAGGAATTGCTGTGCTCGCTGCCACCTTGCCCCAACCTCGGCGGCCGCGGCTTGTTCCGCCAGACAAACGCAAAGCTGTATCGCCCAGCTCAAGCGGGTTGGAAATCAAGTTCTCTATGAGCGTGGGACGCAGCGATGGCAGCCTGTCCAAAGGCGACCGCTATCTGGTTCAAGGCTTTGACGAGGTCACCGATCGCGTACACGCCATCGACGGAAGTCTGCTGGTGCTCATCGACTTTGACGTATCCCTCTTCACAACAGGTCGCGCCAACGACCCCTGCGAGTTGAGAACGGACCTTGCAACCCAATGCCGCGTAAACGGCATCGAAGCGGCATGTCGCCCCGTCCCTCAGAATCGCCTCACAACCGTCAGCAACCGGGCTGAGCCTGTCGAGAGTGTCTCGGATAACGATCGCTCTTTCGCCGGCCGCGCGACGCGTGCTGGTTGAGAAGTCCCTTGCGTCGGTCCCCAGCATCGTTACAGCCGGTGTAAATCGACTGAGGAAGATGGCCTCTTGCAAGGCTCTCTCACCTTGCCCGACCACCGCTATCTTCCGGTCGATCACCTCATATCCGTCGCACACTGGGCAAAGCCGAACTACGCCTGCAGCCATTGCGTCCCGCAGGCGTGGCATGACGGGTGTCGTGTCGATAATCCCGGTCGACAACATGACCTTGCGTGCGCGGAATGCGCCAATCGAGGTCTCGGCGTCAAAGCCTCCATTAACAGGGGCCAGAGAATGAACCTGACCCCGCATCAGAGTTGCTCCGTACAAGCACGCGTGGCGTCGTAGCCGATCCAGAAGATCGGGGCCACTTATCCCTTCGGGAAAGCCCGGACAATTATGGCTTCTTGGGATCAGGGCGGCACGGGGGTCGCCCGCATCGATCACCAGCACGCGACGGCGGAAACGGGCAAGATACTGAGCGGCGGTCAACCCTGCGGGCCCGCCTCCGACGATCAAGACATCTTCGGTGTCGGCGATCAGTCGACTGTTATGGTTTTCATTGCTGGTGTGGCCCATTAGCGGCGAACGATTTGGTTCGTGCGATGTTCCAGCATGATTGCGGAGAGAGCGCATTTGCTTAGCCTGCGCTCAGCCGCCAAGGCTAGGACCTTTGATTTCGTCGTCTCGCCACATCCTGTGCTCGTCCGTCGAAACCTTCTTGGCTATTGGCGGTTAAAGCTGCCTGGAACATGAACTTACCAACGGCCTTCGGATGGACCATCTTCTCGTGAGCCCCTCGCTCATGAACAGGCTGGCGGCGCGGGCGTGGACGTTGCCGTCCGGGGATGGGAGAAGCCAAGCGATCACGCGGCAGCCTGGATCGAATGGATAGGGCCCGTTGAAAATGAGAAATCCGAGCTTTAGCCCGACCGGATGACGCCAGGTTCGTCCGCTTCTTTGTACTGTTCCGAACCCTCGGACGCAGCGATCAGATCCTGGAATCCAACTGTGGCGATGAGATAGCCCGCCTGGTCGTAAACTTTCGCCACCCAACTGGTCGGGTCTGCGCCATCGGCAATCCCGTCAAGCATGGCCTCCTTGGCAACGCGCTTCGCCTCTCTGACAGCCACTTCTCGATCAGCTATGTTGGCAAAGATTGCAGGCTTCGGCATGCCTCCGATGAACTCGAAGCGAAATGTCGGCATCGATCCCTCCTGTCGGTGGTGCCAGCGTTGGCAAGGTTGAGGGTCAACGCCAGCATTTCGAAAAGGATGCAGCGGATTGTGAACGCCTGACCTCAAACGTAGCGCTGCTGCCTTCCGTTTTCCAATCGCCGTGCCAACGCGCGCGCACGGCAATCTTCAGCATGGCCGCTTCGGTCATCCCGGTCTGGAAAAGCCTGACCAGCTCTCTCGCGATGGAATGGGCCGCCGCGCTGTCCGGCAGGATGGCAAATTCCTGGCACATCGCGTTGAAAACCGCGCGAAGGGTGTCCAGATCGTTGGGGTAGAGAGCTTCCGTGTTCGTGCGCATGGGTCGGTCAAGCATCAGGCGTCTCCAAACGAGCGATAGTGAGATGGTCGCTCCCAATCAGCTGAGCTCGTTAAATGCCCGCTGACCTCGCGTTTATCCGGCGCGGCGCACCACTTGTCATTAAACTATGATGTACCGAGGCAACGCCCGGGATCGCAGACGGAATAGATGACGCTCCCGCGCCGTGCGTCTAGGAATGGCACTTTCCGGAATGACGTCCAGGACGTATCGGGCAGCCGAGCTTTATAAAGGCGTTATAGTCACCACCGCAGCGGCCGATAGACGATGTCAGCACTCGCTGATGGAATTCCTCTCCGCACTGGAAGCATTTTCCAATCGCCGTCTCGGAGTCGGTGTTGCCGCGATCAGCCGGAGCGCCAATACTTGGAGTGCTGTTGGCGAGGTCACACGATTTGGCCAAAATTGGCTGCTTTGGGCCCAATGCACGAACCCGCTGCGCGGGAGGGCCGCCTCCTTCTGAGATGGCGTGCATGTCATAGACCTTGAGCGGGTAGAGGCGTCGATCTGACCATGGAGTTCCCTTCAACGAGAG
>NZ_JAMYTH010000014.1:0-143954 GCF_040322415.1 Mesorhizobium sp. M0152 | reverse complement strand
GAGCTTCCCGACGGCGGTCGCGCCATCGCCGACATCAGCTGCAAATCGAAATCCCCATAGACATCGACTGTGGCCCGCGGGTTCCTGCATGAGAGGCTTTCGTACGCCCGACGGCACCCGAAACCCTTCCCAATGTCGGCCATAGAGATCGATCTTCCCACCTTTTGAAGCAGACATGGCCGAACCACGCTCAGTCTCCCCAAAACACATAAGATGATCATCTCCAGCCAAACAGCCGCGCCAGCCGCTTTTTGAGCGGCCGCAGGGACAGGCGTCTTATAACTCGTCAGAGGGGAATCGATGATCACGGTACCTAGATGCGACCGGTTATTCTCTTGGCAGTAGCGTAGCAGCGCGATCACGAATGCGGCGTATAGGATTGGACGAATCCCGCACGCCGAAGCCACGGACAACATAGAAGAGAGCGCTTCTGCACGTCCACGCCGCATGTGATCCGATGGACTTCGCGCGGCAGATCGCCGACCAGATAGGGCAGGCGCTTTGCCATCACCTCTTGCCACTCGGACCTTGTTGGCCAGGCGCGGGCTTCATGGAGCACGGCCGGGCCTTGTTCCTGACAAAATTGCTGTCTGCGTTTTCACATCACCGGGTTTTGCGGGCGAATTCGGAACCATGCCTTTCGCCTGCAGTTTATGGAATGAAGGGACCTAGGTCCGAGGAGAAATCAGATGAAACATCTTCTGATCACGAGCATGATCGCGCTCGGTGTCGGTTGCGGCGCCGCGATGGCGCAGACCGAATCCGCGCAGCCGAGCGGAGGCGACAATTGCGCCGCCGGCCAGGCCGATTGCCAGAAGGGCGGCAAGGCGGGCGAGCAGGCCCAAGGCAAGATGAAGTCGCAGACCCAGCAGAATGCCCAGGGCAAGGCTGGCGCCAACACCGAGGAGCAGGCCCAGGGTCAGGCCAAGGTGAAGACCGATGAGCAGGCCCAGGGTCAGGCTGGCACCAAAACCGAGGAGCAGGCTCAGGGTACGGCCAAGTGCCAGACCGGCATGGCCAACTGCCCGAAGGGTTCGAAGACGAATGAGCAGGCCCAAGGCAAGACCAAGATGAAGACCACCGAGCAGAATGCCCAGGGCAAGACCGGCACCAGCACTGAGCAGAACGCCCAGGGTACGACTAAGATGCAGACCCAGCAGAACGCCCAGGGCAAGACCGGCACCACCACTGAGCAGAACGCCCAGGGTACGACCAAGATGCAGACCCAGCAGAACGCTCAGGGCAAGACCGGCACCACCAATGAGCAGAACGCCCAGGGCACGACCAAGATGCCGACCCAGCAGAATGCCCAAGGTAAGACCGGTACAGCCACCGAGCAGAACGCCCAGGGCAACGCCAACGTCCAGACCGACCAGAACAAGACGGCCTCGATCAACAACGTGACGGTCGAGCAGAAGACGCAGATCACGCAGATCATCCACGAGACCCACGTCCAGCCTGTTCGCGATGTCGGCTTCGACATCTCGGTCGGCGTCGAGGTGCCCCGGCATAAGATCCGCCTGCATCGGCTGCCACCCCGTATCGTCAAGATCGTCCCGGCTTATGAACGTTACGAGTATTTCGTGCTGGCCGACGGACGCATCGTCATCGTCGATCCGGACACCTACGAGATCGTGGCTATCCTGGAGGCCTGATCGGGACAACATCGCGAAAAGCAAAAGACGCCGCCCTGCCGCAAGGCTCGGCGGCATCTTTCTGCTCTGGCATCGAAAGTCCGCTCGCGTTGCAACGGACATGCAAGATGTCATAAAATTGAATCACAGAACCGACAGAAAGGCCGGAACAGCTGCTTTAGCCCATGTGGCTCCCAATCGCGGACGATCAGGTTGCGGCCCCAAAAGCGACATCAGAATATCTGCTCGGTGACACCACTCGTGGCACAAAGCAGCCCTCGCCGCCGCAGATGCGGCCTACCTCCAGCGCCAGACTAGCCTTACGCGCTCCAGCCCAAGCTTCCGAGTGAGCGCGCCCCTGATGTGCCGTCGTGCAGGGCGAGGAGTTGGTTGGGTTCGGATACGAACCAGGCGAACGAACCCCAGGCGAGTTGCGCGACGGTTTTCTTGAAGCCGGCGGATTGGCGGTCCTGGTAGGCGGTGAGGAAAGCGATCTGTTTTCGGGCAAAGCCGGCCGCGTCGGTGATGGCATGGATGGCGTCGCGGCGGCGGTCGGTGATGGCGCCGTCGGTCGCCACCACTTCGACGAACACGATCAATGGCTCCTTGTGGCCGAGATCGGCGAGGATGATGTCAGGCAGGTTCTTGTCGGCCTCGATCCTGAGGCCGATCGCGCTGGCGATGGCGTCGTCGCGCACGACCACCTTGTTGCCGCTCTCGCTCAGCCACAGCATGGCGGGAGCGATGAGGAACCGTTTGGCGAACACCTCGATGACAGCTTGCGCGATGACCGAACTCGGCCCTGGCGCCAGCAGCCTGGTTTCGCCGTTCGGAAAGGTGACGCGGATGCCGGCGGCGTTGGCGGCCGCGCCGGCGCGCATGATGGTGACGCGGGCCAGCGCGCCCTTGCTGAGATGCGTTTCCTGAAAATTGGCGATTGCCGCCTCCAGCGCCTCGCCTTCCAGCGCCGGATCGAACAAAGCGGCGAAATCCGCTTTCAGCGCATAGCGCGGCTGGCCCGACGTCGTCGGCAGATCCTCGCGCCGCGCGATGGCGCCGATCGCCACCAGCCCGTCGCGCAGCGTCTCGTCGCGGATCGGCTCGCGCGTGTTGTCGGCGTACCAGCGTGTTCCCGTAACGATGCCGTTCTTGCGCAGGACGCTCGCGGCATAGGCATCGCGGTCGGCATCGTCAGCCAGCGCCGCCTGCTCGCGCGTCATGCGATAGACATGGACCGGGCCGAGATATCGTCCGGACCCCTCGACGGCGCCGATATAGATGGCGGCGAACACCGTGCTGGCGGCAAGTTCCCTTGTGCAATAGAGGCGGTTCGGCGTGCCTTCGGGAAAGATCAGCGGCAGCCGCCCGGCAATGAGATCGCGGCTCGCATAGGGCGGACGCGCCGTCATCCGGTCTCGCCGTAGAGGCGGTTGCATTCCGCCTCGATCCGCTCCCGCGCGGCACCGGCCGCGACGAGCCTGGCCAGCGCCTTAGTGCTTCGCGGCGGCGGCAACGGCAGCGCTTCGAGTTCGAAGGCCGAGACGGCGACGCTGCCGCTGATGCAGCGAAAAAGATCGTCGGCGACACGGCTGTTCAGCAGCGCCGCGACGACCGCCGCCGGCACTTTCGTCGCGCCTGTCGCGCGGACCATGTTGAGGTGATTTTCGACGACGACGCCGCCATGCGCCTCGATGAACGTCTGCGGAAGTTCCGCGGCGATCAGGCGGCGGGCCTGTTCCTTGGCGGTCGTGCGCTGGACGAGGACGCAGGGCTGCTCGACCAGCAGCCAGCCGTCGCCGGCCTCCAGCTTGAAACAGGGGGCGTGGTTCTTCTTGCGCGCGCGATAGGTGAACTGGCCGTCGGCGGTGATGGATTCCGCCCAGATCAGCGGGTGCACGCCCTTGCCGCCGGCGCGGTCGCGCAACTGGCCCTTGAAGCGGTTCCAGACGAGCGGGCCGGTCGACACTTCGTAGCCCCAATCGGCAAGCCGATGCGTCATGACCTCGGCCCGCGCGATAAGCCGGCTGTGCGCGGGTGTGCGCGGAGCAAGCCAGGGCGCGGCACGGTCGGCAGGCAGGGCGATCGTGCCGTTGCGGGTGACCTTGGCCTCGATTTCCGAGGTGACGGTCAGATAGTGGATCTGCGCCCGCCGCGCCTCGGCGCCGCGTTTGTAGACGGCGAGCAGCGTCTCTTGCAGAACATCCTCGAAAACGCCGCGCCGCGCATGCACGAAATCGATCGCCACCGGCGGCGCTTCGCCGGCGAGAAGACCGCGCAGGGCACAGTAGTATTGGCCGCCGAGAAAGCTGGTCGGCGTCAGGAAGGCGATCAGGCCGCCGGGCTTGGTCCAGCGCAGCGCGGCGTCGGTGAAAACGCCGTAGAGATTGGCATGCCCATAGAGACTACGCGCATAGCGCGCCCGGAGCTCCGGCGACAGCGAGACGCGTCCATAGGGCGGATTGCCGACGACGAGATCGAAGGCGGGTTCCGGCTCGGCCTCGAGCGTATCGCGGGCCGTCACGATGGTCGGCGCAGCGCGGCCTGCCTTGGCCGCGACATCGGCGAGAGCGATTTCGAGGGCGCCTTGCGCGAGCCCGGCCGCGTGAGGGTCGAGCTCGAAACCGGCAAGCCTGGTGCCGACATGGCTCAGCGCGAAGGCCGGCTCGCAATCGCCGAGCGCCGCGATCATGCGGCGCGCGGCATGGAACAGGAAGATTCCGCCGCCGGCGGCGGGATCGAGAACCCGCGCCGTGCGCCAGTCCAGCCCCTCTTCCTCGGCCTGGTCGAGAAGGCGATTGGCAAGCGCCGGCGGCGTGTAGAACGCCCCGCGTTCGCCGCGCGCCCTGGCCGGCAGCAGCACCGGATAGAGGCTGGTCACGAGATGGAGGGCCTCGAGCATCGGCAGCCGGGCGGCGGTTTCCCCGATGCTGTTCGCCAGCGCCGAAGCGGGCTCGTCCAGTTCATCCGTCTCGAAGGCGAGCGAGGGACACAATGCCGGGGAAATGCCGACGGCCCTGGACAGGGCCAGCATCGCGCGGCGGGTCAGCGAAACCGCGTGGATCTCGCGATCATCGTCGTCGATCGTCTCGCTCCAGGCGCGTGCCAGCAGGCGCGCCTTCGACAGCATGTCACGCGCGGCCTTCAACGCGCGCGCCCCCAGCGCGGACGGCGCCGCATCGGGCGAACCGGACAGGCGAATCTGTGAAACTTCTGCCATCTGTCGACCCTAGAGCAATTGCCGGAAAAAGAGCAATTCCAGGACAAGCGTGAAACGGTTTTTCCCGTCCGGAATTTCGTGAAAACAAAGAGTTAGAGCGGCTCCACGATGCCAGGAAACGATGAGCCGCTCGAATGCGCCATATCAAGCAATGCGATAGACTAGCACATGTTCTCGTTTTGTTCCAGTAAAAAATCGCGTCCCTCGTATATTTCTACAAAATCGGCGGCCTGACCGACATTGCCTCGGTATGCGGGGCCGGAGTTCCGGCCTGTTTGGCTTGCTCAGCCCGTCGCTTCACGGCCTCACAGTGCCAGGCTCCCCTGCTCCGCCTCCTCGGCGTTGGGGTCGCCGGGCGCGGTGGCCCAGGCGAGTTCGACCAGCGTCACCGTGCGCTTTCCCGTGCCGTCGAGCTGGCAGACGATGAGGCCCTGCTCCTCGATATAGGTCAGCAGGCGCCGGGCGCGGCGCAGCGAGTGCGAGCCATAGGCGCGCGCGATCGCCGCGTCGCTCGGGCACGGCCAGCCCTCCTTCGCCGCGCGGGCGATCATCATGAACACGCCCTGCATGTCCTCGGGCAGCAGCGAGGCCCGCACCGAGACGTCCCGCCAAGCGTCGTCCTGCGTCGTCTCGGAGCCGAGGCCGGCGCGGGCACGCGTCAGCATGCGGCGGAACTCGGCCAGGTCCGGCACGACGGATGCGAGGCCCTCGATGCGGCAGCGCACCACGAATTCCTGGTAGAGCACGCCGATGACGCGAAACCCCGCATCGGGTTCGGCCAGCACGGCGCGCAGCACGCGGTCGACGCGCTCGCGCCGCTCCGCCAGGTCCTCGGCGCTGATCGTCGGCTCCGCCGGTCCGGGGCGCACTTCCAGCGCCGCCGACTTCGCCGCCATCAGCTGGTCGAGCAAATCGGGCGACGCCGCCGCCCGGCGCTGCGGCCGCGTCGTCTCGGGCGGTGGCGCCGCCAGGATGATCGCGCGCGCATCTTCAAGCGCTGCTTCCGGCAGCGGCATCAGCCGCGGCGTGCCGTTGCGCGGGCTGGTATCGGTCGGGCCGATGCGCAGCCCCAGCGGCCGGCGCGACAGCGCCGGGCCGAGCGCCATGAACTGCCCGCGCTCCAGGTCGCGGAAAGCCTCCGCCTGGCGTCGCTCCATGCCCAGGAGATCGGCGGCGCGCGCCATGTCGATGTCGAGGAAGGTGCGGCCCATGAGGAAGTTGGAGGCTTCCGCCGCGACGTTCTTGGCGAGTTTCGCCAGCCGCTGGGTGGCGATGATGCCGGCCAGCCCGCGCTTACGGCCCCGGCACATCAAATTGGTCATGGCGCCGAGCGAGAGCTTGCGCGCTTCGTCCGAAACCTCGCCGGCCACCGCCGGCGCGAACAGCTGCGCCTCGTCCACCACCACCAGCAGGGGATACCAATGGTCGCGGGCGACCTCGAACAGCCCGCCGAGGAAGGCGGCGGCGCGCCGCATCTGGTTCTCGGCGTCGAGCCCTTCGAGATTGAGCACGGTGGAGACGCGGTGGATGCGCGCCCGCTCGCCGGCCGCTTGCAGGCCGCGCTCGGTGTGCTCCTCGGCGTCGATGACCAGATGGCCGTAACGCTCGCCCAGCGACACGAAGTCGCCTTCCGGGTCGATGATGGTCTGCTGCACCCAGGGCGCGCTCTGTTCCAGGAGCCGGCGCAGGAGATGCGACTTGCCGGAGCCCGAATTGCCTTGCACCAACAGGCGGGTCGCCAGCAATTCCTCGAGATCCAGCGTCGCCGGGGCGCCCGC
Source organism: Mesorhizobium sp. M0152 (assembly GCF_040322415.1). Classification (NCBI taxonomy): domain Bacteria; kingdom Pseudomonadati; phylum Pseudomonadota; class Alphaproteobacteria; order Hyphomicrobiales; family Phyllobacteriaceae; genus Mesorhizobium; species Mesorhizobium sp. M0152. Next base: position 137,325 of record NZ_JAMYTH010000014.1, on the reverse strand, counting down.
CGTCGTGTTTCCCATCTCGATCGCAACGGTCATTTCGACTCAGGCGCTCCTTCGCAGACGGGCTTATCAACCGGACTGCGGCCCGTCGAGCGCCGATGGCCGGCAGCGCCCCGTTGCGCACAGCTGGCCGAACGCCGGTCCGGAGCCAGGCATGCCTGTGGATAGTAACCTTTCGTTCACCATGGGCCGGCGTTCCGCTTGAAGACGGCCGGTATCCGCCTAGCCTGACCTTGCATCGCGTCCCCAACACGATGCGCCCCAACGCCCCCGATGGCGACCGACGTTTTCAAGTTCCCCTGATGTATGCGTCGGTCGTCAGTTTCCGGGCGTCCACTGCCCTGCCGAGGACGAATGTGGCCGGCGGAAGCCGACAACGCGCCGTATTCCCGGGCAACATTTCGCACAGCCAATTCACCGACGGCGGCCGCGGTTCGCGGCAGGGAACGGCCGGCCGCTCGTTGTTGCGGAAAGTCCGGGTTGACCGCTCCCGGACGCGAGGCGACACTCGCAGCCTGGAGTGCATCGGCATCTGAGGAGAAATGCAATGGACGAGCCCGAACGCTGGCGCCACATGTCGACGGCGCCGAGGGACGGCAGCCGGATCCTGGTCACGGTCCGCCCATCCGAACAGGGGCCGGCCGAAGTCGACCTCGCCTACTGGGCGCGCGGCGACCAGTTCGCCAGCGAAGGCTGGCGAGCGTCGGACTCCTCGCCCGGCCGCGTCATCGAATACGCCGAACCGGAGCTGAAATGCTGGATGCCGCTCCCCTCGGCCAACCTCAGCCGCGCCGCCATGCCCGCCCCCTGGGAAGGCGACGACGCCCAGCAGCTGGATGGCTCTGGGATTTAGAGGCGAGGACGAAGATTAGCAAAAGCGGCCAAAGCGGCCAATCTCCCCCCTCGTGGGGGAGATGTCCGGCAGGACAGAGGGGGGCGCCGTAGAGCGCCAGCCTCTATCAAATCGAAGCCCGCCAGCATCGAAAACAGCCATGCCTCACACACCATTGCCCCCGCAGAACCGCGCAAACGCCAGATCGATGCGCAAGGTCATGACCGATGCCGAACTGAAGCTCTGGAACGAGCTTCGCGCTCACAGGCTCATGGGCCTTGGCTTCCGCCGGCAATTCCCAATCGCAGGCTACATCATCGATTTCGCCTGCCCGCAGAAGAAGCTTGTCGTGGAAGTCGACGGGTCGCAGCACGGCGACGCAGACCCTGCAATGGCCGACGCGATCAGGACGAAACGTCTGGAACAGGATGGCTGGATCGTGCTGCGGTTCTGGAACGACGATGTGATTCACGACATCGACAATGTTTGCCAACACATCGTCATCGCGGCGGGGTTGGCAGACTGATATGCCGGCTGGACAGCGCCCCCCTCTGCCCTGCCGGGCATCTCCCCCACGAGGAGGGAGATTGAGCGCTTCAGCGCTCCGCTTACTCCTGCAACGTTGGCAATTGGCGAAAGCGGCCAAACAACCGATCTCCCCCCTCGTGGGGGAGATGTCCGGTCCACCCTCCGCAGCTGCAGCGCAGCTGCTGCGGAGGACGGGCAGGACAGAGGGGGGCGCCGTAGAGCGCCAGCCTCAGTGCCGATTCTCTCAGGGGCCGACGTTCATGACATCGACAATGTCTGCCAACGTATTTCCATCGCGGCGGGTTTGGCAGACTGATACGCCGGCGGGACAACGCCCCCTCTGCCCTGCCGGGCATCTCCCCCACGAGGGGGGAGATTGAGCGCTTCAGCGCTCCGCTCACACCTGCAACGTTGGCAATTGGCGAAAGCGGCCAAGCGGCCAATCTCCCCCCTCGTGGGGGAGATGTCCGGTCCACCCTCCGCAGCTGCAGCGCAGCTGCTGCGGAGGACGGGCAGGACAGAGGGGGGCGCCGTAGAGGCAACAGCCTCAGTGCCGATTCTCGCAGGGGCCGACGTTCATGACATCGACAATGTCTGCCAACGTATTTCTATCGCGGCGGGTTTGGCAGACTGATACGCCGGCGGGACAGCGCCCCCCTCTGCCCTGCCGGGCATCTCCCCCACGAGGGGGGAGATTGAGCGCTTCAGCGTTCCGCTCACTCCTGCAACGTTGGCAATTGGCGAAAGCGGCCAAGCGGCCAATCTCCCCCCTCGTGGGGGAGATGTCCGGTCCACCCTCCGCAGCTGCAGCGCAGCTGCTGCGGAGGACGGGCAGGACAGAGGGGGGCGCCGTAGAGGCAACAGCCTCAGTGCCGATTCTCGCAGGGGCCGACGTTCACGACATCGACAATATATCGTCATCGCGGCGGGTTTGGCAGACTGAACGCCGGCGGGACAGCGCCCCCCTCTGCCCTGCCGGGCATCTCCCCCACGAGGGGGGAGATCGGCTGTTGGGGCGGCGGCGGCTTGCTAACCAGGACCCGCGCCTCAGAACAGGAACGCGGCGGTCGCCGGATCCGGTCCGCCCCGTCCGCTGGCCGAATCCATGCCGCGGATGGTTTCCAGGTCCTGCGCGTCCAGTTCGAAATCGGAGACGTCGAAATTTGCAGCGATGCGGTCCTGGTGGATCGACTTCGGGATGACGATCAGGCCCTGCTGGAGATGCCAGCGGATGATCGTCTGCGCTGGCGATTTGCCGTGTTTGCGGGCGATGCCGGCGATGATCGGGTCGGCGAGCAGCCGGCCGCTGCCCAGCGGGCTCCAGCTTTCGGTGTGGATGTCGTGGCGGGCGTGGAACTCCCTGATCCCGCGCTGCTGGAAGCGCGGATGCAGCTCGATCTGGTTGACCGCCGGGACGACGCCGGTCTCGCCGATGATCCGCTCCAGATGGTCCCGGTTGAAATTCGAAACCCCGATCGACTTGATCCGGCCGGCCTGCTTCAGCTCGATCAGCGTCTTCCAGGCCTCGACATATTTGTCCTGGCTGGGCACCGGCCAGTGGATCAGGAACAGGTCGATCTCGTCGATGCCGAGCTTTTTCATCGTCTCGTCGAAGGCGCGTCGGGCCGCGTCGGACTGATGCGCGCCGTTGCGCAGTTTCGAGGTGATGAACAGCTCGCTTCGAGGCACGCCGGCACCGCGGATCGCCTCGCCCACGCCCTCCTCGTTCTGGTAGCCCTGCGCGGTGTCGATCAGGCGGTAGCCGGCCTCGATCCCCCAGCCCACCACCTGCGCGGTGATGTCCTGGTCGACCTGCCAGACGCCAAGACCGAGCTGGGGAATGGCGGCGCCGTCGTTCAAAGTGATCTGTTCGGGCATGGTTGGTCCTTTGCAAAATGTCCAGGGCGAGCCGCCCGCCGGACAGCTATCTAGGCCCGGCGGCAGGCAACGGCCAGCCGGCGGATGGACAAATTTGAGGTGACCGCGGCGTTACCTCGGCCGGCGCACCGCCCGCACCACGCCGTCCGATACGCTGCCGCAGAAGAGGCGGTCGCCGCCGTCGGATTCCAGCCCCGACACGCCCATGCCGGCCGGCATGTCGAGCTTCTCCAGAACCTTGCCTGATTGCGGGTCGACGCGGCGCAGGTCGCTCTGGTCGCCTTCCCAGGTGGCGTGCCACAGCTCGCCGTCGACCCATGTCACTCCCGTGACGAAGCGGTTGGATTCGATCGTGCGCAGGATTGCCCCTGTCTCGGGGTCGATCTGGTGGATCTTGCGCTCGCGGTACTGCCCCACCCAGAGTGTTCCCTCGGCCCAGGTCAGTCCGGAGTCGCGGCCGCCGCCGGGTGCCGGAATGCTGGCCAGTACCTGGCCGGTGTCGGGGTCGACCTTGTGGATGCGGTCCTGGGCGAGTTGGAAGAAATGCCGGCCGTCATAGGCGGTGCCGGCGTGCGCCGCGACATCGATCGAGCGCAGCGCCTGCCCGCTTTCGGGGTCGAAGGCGTTCAGCCTGTCGCCCGAGGCGAACCAGACATCGTTGCCGTCGAAGCTCACCCCGTGCACCCTGTCCACCCCCGGAAAGGGCCCGTATTCGCGCAGGATTTCGGCCGCTGAATGTTTCATGTCCTGATCCTCGATCATGGTCTTGGTCCTTCCTAGCCATTCGGCAGCGGCGCCGGGAGTAACAAGGTGGTCGTGAAACCCGCCACCGGCGGCGTCATCCAGCGGCGGGCCCGGCCGTGGCCGAACGACTGCACCTTGCCGGCCTCGGCCAGCGGCTCCAGCGCGCGCTGCACGCTGCGCTGGCTGCTGTCGAGCGCCAACGCCAGCGCCGAGCTCGACCAGGCTTCGCCGTCGGCGAGCAGGGCCAGCACCGCCGCATGCCGCTCCTCGATCGGCCGCGCCAGCACCACCGTCGCGCGCCCCTGATGCGGCGAAAGCATGAAACCACGCTTGGTCGCGCTGATTTCCGCCAGCCCGCGCAGCTCGCCGCGCAGCCGGCCGATCTCGACGCGCAACCGCGCGCGGTGCGATTCATCGGCATGCTTGCCGCCAAAGGCACGCGCCACGAGTTCCTCCCTCGATACGTCCCCCGGCCACGCTTCGGCCAGCGAACGCGCCAGCGCGAACAGCACCGGCCGCGTCGCGAGCGAGACCATGGTTTCCCCGGCGCGAACGCCATGACGGAAGGCATCGACGACCAGCGCCGGCGACGCCTGCAGCGCCTCGACCTCTTCGAGCAGCAGCGGACGCGTCTCCCCTTGCGCGATCAGCCGCGCGGCGGGTGCCTCAAGCGCCAGGAAAGCGCTGTCGACCTCCGCCAACAGTCCGGCAATGCCGGCGTAACGCGCCGCCTGCCGCGCCCGCTCCAGCGCCGCGCGCGCAGCCTTCGTCCTGAGCCGCCGCATCGCGATCCCGGCGACGGCGAGTTCGTGCGCGGCGCGCGAGGCCGGCGGCAGCAGCGCCGGATCGAGACCCGCCAGCTCGTGCTCGGCCTCGTCGAGGCGGCCGAGCAGCAGCAGGCGCCGCACCTTGAGGTGCCCGGCATGCGCCGCGTTCAGCCGGTCGCCATGTTTTTCCAGCGCCGCGCGCGCCGCGTCGAGCGCCTTCGTCGGCCAGCCCCCATCGCGCTAGACCAGCGCTATCTCGGCTTCGGCGACGATACATCTGGCGCGCGCCACCGCTTCTTTCGGGCCGAAGCCGCGCGCGGCCCGCCGCAGCAGCGCCTTGGCGCGGTCGAAATCGCCGAGCTGCGCCATTGCGATGCCGCGCAACGCCAGCGCCGGCGCGTCCTCGCGCAACGCGACGCGGTCGAGCGCGCCGAGCGGATCGCCCGCCGCCAGCGCCAGCCCTGCCGCCGTGATCAGCGAGTCCATTCAAATCCCGTCACACTTGTAACTCCCGCCCTGCGCCGCGCCGCCCTAACTTAAGTCAACACCGCCGTCCGGCAAGCCATACCGGCCGATACTGACCTGGCCATCTGGCCAAGGCGGCGTGACCGCCGTTGACGCCAATGTCGGCGTTCGCTAGCCTGAGCATCTCAGGTATTATTATTAAGCATCTCATAAGGGATAATTGAAATGCCTGCCTCCAATGACCTCGAGCACACATCACGGCCCCGCCATCCCTGCTGCGCCGGGCCGGCCGACGCAAATCCCGTCACACTTGTAACTCCCACCTCTCCGCCTCACCGCCCTACTCTACCCCTCGAACAGCAAGCAACGACACATAACGGCTCAATGACTGGCAAAGGAGAAGATCAATGAACAAGCACGTCACGATGAAAACCCCGCCGATCGTTTCCCCGCAGGCCTGGGAGGCCGCGCGCGAGCAGCTATTGGTGAAGGAAAAGGCGACGCTGCGCGCCAAGGACGCGCTTGCGGCCGAGCGCCGGCGCATGCCGTGGATGGAAGTGGACAAGGCCTATGTGTTCGAGGGTCCCAACGGCAAGGCCAGCCTGCTCGACCTGTTCGAAGGCCGCCGTCAGCTGATCGTCTACCGCGCCTTCTTCGAGCCGGGCGTCTATGGCTGGCCCGACCACGCCTGCCGCGGCTGTTCGCTCGGTGCCGACCAGGTCGGCCACCTCGCCCATCTCAACGCTCGCGACACCACGTTGGCCTACGCCTCGCGCGCGCCGCAGGCCGACATTGCGCGGCTGAAGAAGCGGATGGAGTGGAAGATGCCCTGGTACACGATCACCGACAGCTTCGACAAGGATTTCGGCGTCGACGAATGGCATGGCCACAACGTGTTCATCCATGACGGCGAGCGCGTCTTCCGCACCTACTTCATCAACACCCGCGGCGACGAGCAGATGGGCACCGTCTGGAGCTATCTCGACGCCACGCCGCTCGGCCGCCAGGAGGTCTGGGAGGATTCGCCCGAAGGCTATCCCCAGACCCCGACCTACCAGTGGTGGAACTGGCACGACAATTACGAGGCCGGCGCCGACAAGAAGTGGGCCGAAGTGTCCGCCGCCGGCGAGGCCGCCTTCCGCGACAAGGACGACCAGTAAGGATCTGGCGACAGCGCGATCCCCCGTACCTCCCCCTCGTGGGGAGGTCGGACCGCAGGTCGGGGTGAGGAGTATGCCCACATGCCGCGGCACCGGCCCAACCATCAACGGACAAGCATCATGAGCGATATCCACATAAGCGGCGGCAGTGCCCTCCCCGAAAACACGACCACGCCCGGCGTCGCCGGCTGGCTGTGCTTCGCCGCCGCGCCGACCTTCGCGCTGATGGCGCTGCTCTCCTGCGTCCAGGGTGGCGACGGCGCCATGCTATGCATGGGCGCCAACGCCTCGCCCCTTACCGGCATGCCGGCCATGTACCTCCTGATGAGCGCCTTCCACCTGGCGCCCTGGCTGAGGGCGATCTCCGGCCGGCAAATCCGATAGATCCAACTCGCCACCTGTCGATAAATCCCCACTCACCGGAGAAGACAATGAGGCTGGAGCAGTTCTATAAGCAATAGCTAATTGACAGCCGATGGGAAACGGCGCTGACTGTCCCGCAGAGGTGGATCGCAACATCGGGCGGGCGATATCGACCGCCGGCTTCACCTTGGGGAGGATGCCATGCCGACGATCATTGGCCATCACGACATCACAAAAGACAGCAAGCACTGGCTCGGTTCACCCAAGCGCAAGGAGCTTTTCGGCTCGCTGGGGGTCACCAACATCCGCACCTTCGTCGATCCGCAGAACCCGAAACGCGTGGCGGTGATGATGGACGTGCCGGACATGGATAAGATGGCGGCGCTCATGCAAAGCAAGGCAGCCACCGATGCAATGACGCACGATGGCGTGGTGCCGGAATCGCTGGTGATCCTGGTCGAAGCGAAGGGCTAACCGCTCCGCCGGCCGGATTTGCTCTGTCGATCCACATCACGGTCCGGCAGCGCTTCAGGTCGCGATGTCATTCACCGGCAGCAATGGCTTGGGGAGGTCGACCTCGCCAAGCCCGGCGCGCAGTTCGATCTCGATGTCGCGGCAGATCTGCGAGATCGGAACGTCGTTGGCGTTGCCCTCGAAAGGGTTGGCGCTGCTCTCGCCGACCTGGTCGAGGGACATGTAGGCCCAGCCCAGAAGCGTGCTGAACGGGATCGTCAGCCAGATCGCGACCGGGCCGAGCGCGCCGCCCAGTTTGCCCATGTCGGCGAAGACCGGAACGACGCCGAACGGCAACAGCGTGCAGAAGATCATCACGAACATCGAGCTGACGATGGCGTATTGGCGGGGATATGGATTGTTCTTGATGCGGTCGCAGCGCGCCTGCTGGTCATGGAAATCGCGGATCAGCTTCGTCAGCTCGACGTAGATCTGCGGAGGGATCTTGGCGTCCTTGAACAACGCATTGACCTGGACCGACTGCATTTCGAGCAGCGCTAGCGCCGGCTGAGCCGACTTCAGGACCCCCTCGGCCTGCTCGGCCAGCAGCCGACGCATTTCGTCTGCCATCGAGCCGGCATCCTCCTGGACATGATAGCGCCGCCGGTATTCGACATTGGCGGCCCGCCCCATGGATTCCCATGGCATCGGCCGCCGCAGCGCGAACCGCAACGCCGTCATCCAGGCGATATGGCGGTAGATGAGTTGCCGGGCCGTCGGCGCGTCGATGAAGTCCCGGCAGAAATTGGACCACAACCGGCTGCTGGCGGTGATTTGCGTAAAGGCCTGCAGCGCTTCGCTGCCGCGGGTCAAAACCTGCGAATTCTTGAACCCAGCAACGAGCGACACGGTGGTGCCGAGCACGAGCACCACCGACCATGGCACCGAGAAGCCGGTGACCCCTGGCAGACGGTAGGCCGCCACGGCCAGTCCGCTCACCAGCACCATGTAGATGACGCTGCGCCGCGACCAGAGCGCGAAATCGATCACCTTGTAGGAACGGCCTACATACATCGGATGCCCCTCAAATCGTGGACGGCATGCAAATCAGAGCCGTCTCGCAATGACGCCTCTAGCATACGGCGCGCTCGCCACGAATGGCATGAAGCGGGACACCGCGAGGTCGCTTGCACAGGCTGGAGAGCCAATACCAAATCGCCCTCACCGCGCCTTGGCCGCCCCGAACCGCAAGCCGTCCATGAGCAGCGACACCAGCCGGCGCGAACGATCGCGCCAGTCCTTGGTGTCGGGTGCCGAGTAGATGCCGCCCAATGCATGCAGCACGTCGGAGGCATCGACGTCGCCGCGGATGGTGCCGTCGGCCACGGCCGCCTCGACCAGCTGCCGCAACGCCTGCGATACTCTTCCCGACGTGTCGGAAAACAGCGTCGAATTGGTGTTGAGCAGGACGCGCAGGCTGGTCGCCAGGCCGCGCTTGGTGGCGATGTAGTCGACGAAGCGGCGCATCCATTCCTCCAGCGCGACATCGGACGGATGTTTTTGGGCGAGCTCGCCGGCGGCCGCGCACAGCGCTTCGACCTCGCGCCGGTAGACCATTTCGACCAGATGCTCGCGCGTCGGGAAATGCCGGTAGAGCGTGCCGATGCCGACACCTGCGCGGCGTGCGATCTCCTCCAGCGAGGCGTCGATACCGTGTTCCGCGAACACGGCGCCCGCCACCTCGGCCAGCCGGTCTCGATTGCGCTGCGCATCCGCACGCAGCGGCTTTGCCTCTGCGGCCTTTTGTTCGATGGGCGGCTCCACGGCCAATTTTTTCTCCACGTTGAATTCGGGGCTTGAACCCTGCCGGGTCAGCCACCACCTAATAAACGGAGGCGCCTCCGTTTTAGTGGAGCACCTTTATCATATAATCAGGGAAACCGGCATGTCACGTGTTTCGAATCTATGGAGACTGGCGAAGGCCGCCGACGCGTGATCTCCCCCCCTCGACACCACTTCAATCCCCTCAGCGTCAAGCAACTGGAGCCAGACGCCCATGACCAAAACCACAATCCCCGTCCATCTCGACATCAACGGCCAGCGCCACACGCTGCAGCTCGAACCGCGTGTCACGCTGCTTGACGCCTTGCGCGAGCGGCTCGGCCTGACCGGCACCAAGAAGGGCTGCGACCACGGCCAGTGCGGCGCCTGCACCGTCCATGTCGACGGCGAGCGCGTGCTGGCCTGCCTGACGCTGGCCGCGCAAGCCCAGGGCCGCGCCGTCACCACCATAGAGGGGCTTGCACGGGAGGGCGAACTGCATCCCGTGCAGGCCGCCTTCCTCGAACAGGACGCTTTCCAATGCGGCTATTGCACGCCCGGCCAGATCATGTCGGCGGTGGCCTGCATCCGCGAGGGCCATGCCGGCTCCGACGAAGAAATCCGCGAATACATGGCCGGCAACCTCTGCCGTTGCGGCGCCTATCCACATGTCGTCGCCGCCGTTCGCCAAGCAGCATTGGAGGCCGCGTCATGAGGGATTTTTCTTACCTGCGCGCCACCACGCCCGACGCGGCACGGCGAGCGGCCGCCCTTCCCGGCGCCATGCTGCTCGCCGGCGGCACCACGCTGATCGACCTCGCCAAATGCGGCGTCGCCGAACCCGAGACGCTGGTCGACATCACCCATCTCAAGGGGCTGGACCGGATCGAGGTGGATGAGCGCGGCGCCGCCATCGGCGCGCTGGCCAGGATGGGCCATGTCGCCGACCACGCCGACATCAAGAGCCGCTTCCCCGCCGTCTCGGAAGCGCTGTGGCAGGCGGCCTCGGCGCAGATCCGCAACATGGCGACCATCGGCGGCAACCTGATGCAGCGCACGCGCTGCCCCTATTTTCGCGATCCGTCGAATTTTTCCGCCTGCAACAAGCGGCAGCCCGGCAGCGGCTGTTCGGCGATCGGCGGCGTCACGAGGGGACACGCGGTGCTCGGCACCAGCGAGGCCTGCATCGCCATGTACCCCGGCGATCTCGCCACCGCGCTGGTCGCCTTCGACGCGATCGTCCATCTCGGCGAGCGCCAGGTCCCGGTCGACGAATTTTTCCTGCTGCCCGGCACCACGCCGGACAGGGAACACGCGATCGAACCGGGCGAGATGATCACCGCCATCGAGATCCCCGGCTCCGCCGCCGCCCGGAATTCGACCTACCTGAAGATCCGCGACCGGCAGTCCTATGAATTCGCCGCGGCAAGTGCCGCCGTCGGCGTCCAATTCGAGGCGGACGGGCGCACCATCCGCGACTTGCGCGTGGCGCTCGGCGGTGTCGCGACCAAGCCGTGGCGGGCGCGGGCCGTCGAGGCCGCGTTGAAAGGCAAGGTGCTGGAGCTGGAGACCGTCCGGGCCGCCAGCCTGCTCGCCGTCGAAGGCGCCGTCGACCATGGCGCCAACCATTACAAGATCGAGCTCGCGCCGCGCGTCGTCGCGCGCGCCATCCTCAAATTGGGAGAGACGGCATGACCGTTCACACTGCAAGACATGGTCATAACGCAAGACATGGCGATGCCTCCGACGGTGCGCTGGCGGAAGCCGTCGGCGGCCGCCTGTCGCGCGTCGACGGTCCGGCCAAGATCACCGGCGCCGCGAAATACGCCTTCGAGCAGCAGCTCGAAGGCCTCGCTTACGCCGTGCTGGTCGAAAGCACGATCGCATCGGGCAAGGTGCGCTCGATCGACGGCACTGCCGCCGAAGCCGCGCCCGGCGTGCTCAAGGTGCTGACGCCGGACACCATCATCAGCCTCAAAACCGCTTCGGACTGGTTCGGCGCGCCGCCGCCGGACAAACCTTATTGCCCGCTCGCGCGTGACATCACCTTCAGTGGCCAGCATGTCGCCGCCGTCGTGGCGGAAACCTTCGAACAGGCGGTTGCCGCGGCGGCCCTGGTCAAGGTCGCCTATGACGAGGCACCGGCCGTCGTAGACCTCAGCGACGGCAACGCCGGCGACGGCATTCCAATCGACGCCATGACCAAGGAATGGGGCGACGCGCAAGGTGCCTTCGCCGCAGCTCCGGTCCGGGTTTGCGCCGCCTACAACACGCCGCGCGAATACCAGGCGCCAATGGAGCCGCATGGCCTGATCGCGCGCTGGGAGGGCGACAAGCTCACCGTGTGGGAGCCGAGCCAGTGGCTCGACGGCATGGCCCGCACCTATGCCGAGTGGTTCGGCGTGCCGTTCGAGAACGTACGGCTGGTCTCGCCCTATATTGGCGGCGGCTTCGGCTCCAAGGCGCTGGCGCTTGGCCACGGCGCGGTGGCGACCAGCGCGGCGAAAATGCTCGGCCGGCCGGTGAAGCTGGTGATGACCCGGCCGCAAACCTTCACCGGCTATGGCGGCCGCGCCGCGACCCGCCAGACGGTGACCATCGGGGCCGACCGCGACGGAATAATCCAGTCGATCGTGCATCGTGGCGTCAACGAGACATCGATCGACGGCATGTGGGTCGAGCCGTTGGGGTCGGTCACCTCGATCATGTACGCCACGCCGAATTTCTCCTCGCGGCAGAATGTGGTTCGGGTGAATTCGGTGATCCCGGGCCCCATGCGCGCGCCGGGCGAAAATCCCTCGGCCTTCGGCATCGAAAGCGCCATCGACGAGCTCGCCTACGAGGTCGGCATCGATCCGCTGGAGATCCGGCTGCGGAACTATGCCGAACAGGACCCGCACGCGAAAAAAGCCTGGTCGACCAGGCAGTTGCGCGAGGCTTTCGCAGCGGGCGCCGAGCGCTTCGGCTGGTCCAGGCGCACGCCGGAGCCGCGCTCGATGCGCGACGGCAACCATCTGGTCGGCTGGGGCGTCGCCGCCGGCACCTATCCGGTGCGCCGCGCCTATGGCGAGGCAATCGTGCGCATCCTCGCCGACGGCTCGGTCGAGGTCGAAAGCTCCTCGATCGACATGGGCCAGGGCACCTACACCATCCTGGCGCAGACCGCCGCCGAGACGGTCGGCGTACCGGCCGGCAACGTCGTGGTGAAGCTCGGCGATTCCCGCTTCCCCCGCGCCGGCGTCGCCGGCGGCTCGCGGCTGGCCGGCGTGATGACGGGTGCGGTCTACAAAGCGGCGGCCTCGGCGCTCGACCAGTTGGTGGGGCTCGCCATCAGCGATCCGCGCTCGCCCTTCCACGCGTTGCAGGCCAACACGCTGGTGGTCGCCAACGGCCGCATCGCCTCGCCGCGCGGCGACGGCCCGGCTGTCCCGATCGCCGAGCTGCTCAAAAGCGTCGGCCGCGACCAGATCGAGGCGACCGGCGACACCATGCCGGCCAATTCGACGGCGCAGGATCGCTACAAGAACTACACCACCATCGCCATGGCGCTGCCGCACACCGAGGGCGACTATTCCCGCCACTCCTGGTGCGCGCATTTCATCGAGGTGCGCGTCGATGAGGATTTCGGCACGGTGCGGGTGTCGCGCGTGGTCTCGGCGCTGGATTCGGGCCGGCTCTACAACCCGAAACTCGCCGAAAGCCAGTGGAAGGGTGGCATCATCATGGGCATCGGCCAGGCGCTGTTGGAAGAAGGCATCGTCGACCGCCGCCACGGCCGCATCATCAACAACAATCTCGCCGACTATCTCGTGCCGACCAATGCCGACATTCCCGATATCGAGGTGATCTCGGTCGGCATCCCCGACCCGCACTCCTCGGTGCTCGGCGGCAAGGGCGTCGGCGAACTCGCCATCGTCGGCGTCGCGCCAGCCATCGCCAACGCGGTGTTCCACGCGACGGGGAAAAGAGTGCGGGATTTGCCGATCACGCTGGAGAAGCTGATCTAGAGGCCGTGCGTAATCTCCCCCCTCGAGGGGGAGATGGCCGGCAGGCCAGAGGGGGTCTTCTCGCGTGAGGCGCCAACCTCCATCTGCCGCGCAGCAGGCCGAGCCCGGTCGAACCGACCCCCTCTGTCGCCTACGGCGACATCTCCCCCTCGAGGGGGGAGATTTCGCTCGTCATCTTCCACTCACCACTCCAGCCCGAACACCAGCTTGCCGAAATGCAGGCCGCCGGCAGCCATGTGTGCGTAGGCTTCGGCCGCCTCGTCCTGTGAAAATACCTTGTCGACGACCGGCTCGATCCGGGCGGCGCCGATGGCGCGGGTGGCGTCGCGCAGGTCGGATACCGATCCGGTGTTGTTGCCGACCACCTTCAGCGCCTTGATGATGATCGGAAGCAGGTTGACCGTGGCCTCGGCGCCGGTGACGAAGCCGATGGTGAACAGCGTGCCGCCGGGAGCGGTGGCGTTGACCGCGCGGGCGAAGGTGGCGGTGCCGCCGGTCTCGACGACGAGGTCGGCGCCGAGGCCGCCGGTCAGTTCCAGCACCTTGCCGTCCCAGTCGGGCGTTGTGCGATAATTGATGAGATGATCGGCGCCGAGCGCCTTCGCCCGCTCCAGCTTCTCGTCCGACGACGAGGTGATGATGACGGTAGCGCCGGCCGCCTTGGCAAGCTGAAGCGTGAAGATCGAGACGCCGCCGGTGCCAAGCAGCACGACGACCGAGCCCGGCCCGACATTGGCGGCGCGGAGGGCGTTCCAGGCGGTGGTGCCGGCGATCGGCAGCGTCGAGGCCGCCTCGAAGGAGAGATGCGCCGGCACCGGCACGACCGAATTGGCCGGCAGCGCGGCATATTCGGCCAGCGACCCCGGCAGCGAAACGCCGCGCATCTGCGTCATCTCGTAAGGCCGTGGCGGGCCGCCGATCCAGCGCGGCTTGGCATGGGCGACGACGCGATCGCCGATGCTGAAGCCGGTGACATCCTCGCCGAGCGCGACGATCTCGCCGGCGCCGTCGGCGACGGGGATGAGCGGGAAGCTCGGCCCGGGATAGTTGCCGCTCGCCACCGCGACATCGACGAAGTTCAGGCTCGCCGCGCGGTGGCGGATCAGCACCTCGCCGCGCTGCGGTTCGGGCGTGGCGACGATGGCGGCGCGGAAGGCGTCCAGCCTGGGCTGGCTCAGTTCGATGGCTTTCATGGTTTCACTCCGGGTTGGGACGATTGATGGGTTGAGTGAAACTAGCTGCTGCGCTATTTCTGGATAATCCTTGCCATTCGCATTTGAGTTCTGTGTTTTATGCAGCAATCTCACGAGCCGGCGGCACTTGCCGAAATGGCGGCCTTCGCGGCCATCGCCGAGGCGCGCTCCTTCACCCGGGCAGCCGTGCTGATCGGCCGCGACGCCACCGTGCTGTCACGGCGCCTGCAGTCGCTGGAGGAGCGGCTGGGGGTCAGGCTGCTCTCCCGCACGACGCGCAGCGTGTCGCTGACCGAGGCGGGCGCGGAATTCCTGCTGCGCGTGCGCGCCATCCTGGCCGCGGTCGACGAGGCCGAGGCGGCCGCCTCCGCGCATGCCGGCGGCATGCCGCGCGGCCTGCTTAGGCTGGCGCTGCCCGGCACGTTCGGGCGCATGTGGATCGGCCCACTGCTGCCGGAATTCCTCGCGGCGTTTGCCGAGATCCGCATCGAAGCCGAGTTCTCCAACCGTTTCGCCGATCTAGTCGCCGAGAATTTCGATGTCGCCGTGCGGCTCGGTGCGCTGGAGGATTCGCGCCTGGTGGCGCGCAAGGTGGCGACGCGGCGCAGGCTGCTCTGCGCCGCACCTTCCTATCTCGCCCGAAGAGGGAGGCCGCAAACGCCGCAAGCACTGCTCGATCACGATTGCCTGGGTTTCACCGGTTTCCAGACCTTTCCGGCCTGGGAGATGACCGACCGCAGGGGACGGCACGCGCGCGTCGAGGTTTCCGGTCCGCTGGTCGCCGACGATGCCGAGGTGCTGGTCGAGGCCGCCGTGCAAGGCGTCGGCCTGATGATGTCCACCGACTGGCTGATCGGCCGCGAGCTCGCCGACGGACGGCTGGTGCAGGTCCTGGAGGACTGGACGCTTGCCGACGAAGGCGCGGTCTACATCGTCATGCCCTCGGCCAAGGGCCAGGCCGCCAAGACCCGCGCTTTCGCCGACTGGATCGGCAAGCGCTTCGCGCCGGAACCGCCGTGGCGGCGGTGAGGTTGAAGCTGCCGATCTCCCCCTTGCGGGGGAGATGTCGCCGAAGGCGACAGAGGGGGTCGGTAGGTCCTGACGCGACCTCTTATCGCCGACAGAGGAGGCCGGCGCTCCACGCGAGACGACCCCCTCTGGCCTGCCGGCCATCTCCCCCTCAAGGGGGGAGATTACGCGCTCATTTCCCCTGCCCCTTCAAAAACTGCCCGAGCAGATCCACCGGCAGCGGGAACACCACCGTGGACGAGCGCTCTCCGGCGATGTCGTGCAGAGCCTCGAAATAGCGCAACTGCATGGCCTGCGGCTCGGCCGCCAGCATCCGGCCCGCCTCGACCAGTTTCGCCGCCGCTTGCTGCTCGCCATCGGCATTGATCACCTTGGCACGCCGCAGCCGCTCGGCTTCGGCCTGCTTGGCGATGGCGCGGACCATGTTTTCGTTGAGGTCGACATGCTTGATCTCGACATTGGAGACCTTGATGCCCCAGGCATCGGTGCGCTGGTCGAGAATCTCCTGGATGTCGCTGTTGAGCTTGTCGCGCTCGGCCAGCATCTCGTCGAGCTCGTGCTTGCCGAGCACCGAGCGCAGCGTGGTCTGCGCCAGCTGGTTGGTGGCGGTCATGAAATCCTCGACCTGGATGATCGCCCGTTCGGCATCGACGATGCGAAAATAGAGCACGGCGTTGACCTTCACCGAGACATTGTCGCGCGAAATGACGTCCTGCGGCGGCACGTCCTGCACCACGACGCGCAGATCGACCCGGACGATCTGCTGGATGAAGGGAACCAGGATGATGAGGCCGGGGCCCTTGACCCCGGTGAAGCGGCCAAGCGTGAAGACCACGCCGCGCTCATATTCCCTGAGGATGCGGATCGCCGCGGACAGGAACATGATCACGACCAGGGCCAGGATCAGATAGGCGATATAGCCAACCATCATTGTCTTGCTCCATTGTTTTCCGCGTCGCGCCGCCGCACCGTCAGCACGAGGTCGCTGACATCGGTCACCTCGACGCTGTCGCCGGGCCCCACGGGCTCGTCGGCCCTCGCCCGCCAGCGCTCGCCCAGAGCCAGCACATGCCCCTCGCCGCCCTGCCAGTCGAGGATCTCGACAGGGAGGCCGCGCATGGCCTCGCCGCCGATGCGTGGCGGATTCCGGCGCGCCGCCCAGACGTAGGTGCCGGTCAGCAGCGCCAAGCCCAGCGTCAGCACGGCGGCGGGCCCGATGACGGCCCAGGACAAGGCGAAGCCCGGTCCCTCGACCTTGAGCAGCATGGCGGCGCCGAGGAGAAAGGCGGCCACGCCTCCCAGCCCAAGAACGACGGTGGGATTGACGGCCTCGATGACGAGGAAGGCGATGCCGAGCAGCATCAGGGCAAGGCCGGTATAGTTGATCGGCAAGAGGTTGAGCGCATAGAGGCCGAGGACGATGCAGATGGTGCCGATGACGCCGGGCGCGACGGCGCCGGGGCTGGTGAACTCGAAGACGATGCCGTAGACGCCGACCAGCATCAGGATGACGGCGGTATTGGGATCGGTGATCACGGCAAGCAGCCGGATGAACCAGCCGGGTTCCAAGGTCTCGACCGGTAGGCCCTTTGTCGCCAGCACCTGTTTCCTGCCGGCCACATCGACGGTGCGCCCATCGGCCAGCAGCAGCAACTCTGCCGGATCGCGAGCGACGAAATCGATCACATGTTCCTGCAGCGCCGCGTTGGCCGACAGGCTTGCAGCCTCGCGCACGGCCTTCTCGCCCCAGTCGCCGTTGCGTCCGCGCAGTTCGGCCAGCGAGCGGATCAAGGCGACCGCGTCATTGGTGACCTTGGCCATCATCGCGTCGCCCGCCGGCCGCCCGGTGGCGTCCTTCTGGTCCTTGGTCGGGCCGTTGTCCTTCTCGCCGCCCGGAAGCGACGGCAGCCCGCCCATCTCGACCGGTGTCGCGGCACCGAGATTGGTGCCGGGCGCCATCGCCGCGACATGGGTGGCGTAGAGGATATAGGTGCCGGCACTCGCCGCGTGGCCGCCGGCCGGCGCGACATAGCCGATGACAGGCACCGGCGAGGCCAGGATGTCGGCGATCATCTCGCGCATCGACGTGACCAGCCCGCCGGGCGTGTCGAGCTTCAGGATGAGGACTGCTGCGTCCCGCTTGACGGCGGCATCGAGCGCTTCCTCGAATTGCCTGGTGCTTGCCGGCCCGATGGCGCCGTCAATGGCGACGCTCAGCGCGATTCTCTCGCTCCCGGCCGACGAGAAGGGAGAAACGACGGCCGCGACGACAAAGGCCACGGCAAGAAGGGCCACCCGCGCGAAGGACACGCTCAACGCTCCATGGACTCAATATGGGTTCCATTTCAGCGAAGTCCATGAAGAAGCTGACGTCGGTTATTGGCGAAGGCCGGTCCTTCGGATCAGAATTATCGCTGAGTCCGATCCTTATGCCTTGGGTAACTGGCGCCGATATGGACGCCACCCGCTTCCCGCTTCATTGAGCTGCCAGTGGCGTGCCTATGTCCGAAACGAGTTTGACGAGATCGGCTTGGCGTCTCGTGCCGGTTTTGGCGAAGATGCGGTTGAGGTGGGTCTTCAAGGTGTTTTCGCCGATGCCGAGCGCCAGCGCGCTCTTCGACGCGGACAATCCGCCGCCGATGCGCAGCAGGACCCGCGCCTCCGCGGGCGTAAGGTCGAACAGCGCGGTGAGAACGGCTTCTGGGAGTGGAGAGGAAGACGTCGTGGTCGAAACGAAGACCGCGGCACATGCCGGCCGGAAAGCCGCGCGAGCGGTTCCCTCGGTCAGCGGCAATACATAGGCGACGGCGGGCGGCTGGCCCGGGGCCGAAATGGGCAAGCCTATGCCGCGGGAGCCGAGCGCAGCATCCTCGCTCGCGGCACCGGCGATTGCCTCCAGCAAGGCGCGGGCTGTCGCCGGGTTCTGCGCCTGGAGCAGGCCGTTCCTGGAAAGGATGGGACCTTGCGCCGAAAACATCCGTTCGGCAGCCCCATTCGCATGCAGGATCGCTCCGTTGGCGCCGGTAAAAACGACAGGGACGGCGAGATGATCGAGCGCCTGACGGTAAAAATTGGCGGTAACGCGAGCCTGATCGAGCAGATCTCCAATCAGGGACGCACGGCGCAGGTGCGGCGAGAGCAAGGCCAGGAAGCGCTGTTCTTCCGCTGATATGATGCCCCTGTCGGCCCGCGTGGTGCAGCCCATGAGCCCGATCCGGTCCGGCGTATGGACGAATTTGGTGATGCACGCTTCGCGCAATCCCTGTGGTTTGGCCCAATTCTGGAAAAATGGCGTCTGCTGGAGTTGGGCTTCGCTCATATACGAGAGCGTCGCGACGGGCGTGTCGATGTCGCCGACGACCGCGGCCTTCAGACCGGGAATTGCGTCAAAGTCATAGTCCTCCTGGAGCACGCGCATTTGCACGGGATCCCAGGGCGATTGAGCCGCGAAGCGGCCATGGTTGCCGGCGGTGCTGGCAAGCGCGATGGTGGTGTAGGCCGCGTCGACGGCCCCCGTGATCCGGGTCATTACCCCGGCCCAGCCCTCCGGATTCAAAACGCAATCGTAGATATCGCCGATGATCGAAGAAAGGACTTCGCCGCTCAGTCTCTCCACCACGCCCCCTGTTTCCTGACGTGCCCACCTCCCCGGATGGCGGGCAGCGGCTCGTTGTCTCGCAGTCAAAAAGCGGATCTCACCTCGGAGGATTTTGCCGCGTCATACTTTCGGGTGACGCCACGCGTGGTTATACTCGGTTATGGGTCTAATACGATCAGTTGAACGCCAAATGATTAACCGTCCTGGACTAAAAAAGATTTCGTTTCGATATTCTCTGAAGCTGTGGGTTATCGGGGTGTTCCATTGTCGCGAAAGACGGTGTTTTCATCGGCTCAACTGCCGTCGCATCTCAATGATCGCGATCGATTTTCCCTCTGGCAGGACATCCACGTCGCGCAGATTTGGTCGGTCGAATACGGCATATCGGAAAAGCTGCCTTTCGAAGCCGCGATCGAAGCCACGGCTGTCGGATCACTGGTTCTTGGCCAGATGTCGGGAACGATCAAGCACGCAACGAGGAAGGCCAGCAATATCGCCGATGACGGCAATGACGGCTATCTCCTGCTGATCAACAAGTCCGACACGCTGTTGACCGGCGCCCAAGCCGGCCGCGACTATGGTGTCGGGCAAGGAGAAGCGGTGCTGGTCACGGCATCGGAAGCGCTGAAAATGGCCGGCGCCGACAGCAATATGTGGATAAACGTGGTGGTCCCCCGTGCTGTCCTGACACAGGCCTTCCCGCAGATCGACGACAGGCTGGCGTTGAAGATCGGCGCCGAGAACGAAGCTCTCGATCTTCTCAAGCGTTATTGCCAACTTCTTGAAACCGGCCGCCCTCTCGTCTCGCCCGATCTGATCGCACACGCGACGGAAACGATCGTCGACCTGATCGGCCTGGTGACAGGCGCCAAGGGCGAGCCTGCCGAACTGGCCGGCTTGCGGGGGTTGCCGGCAGCCAGGCTGCAGGCGGTGCTGGCGAAGATCGCCGACAACTTTTCCAACCCCGGCATCTCGGCGCAAAACGTCGCGCAAGAACTCGGCCTATCGGCACGCTATGTTCACGATCTCCTGCAGGAGACGGGTATCAGCTTCTCCGAGCGCGTTCTCGAATTGCGCCTGCAGAGGGCCCACAGGATGCTCTCGCAGAGACAGAACGGCGAGATGCGCGTCAGCGAAATTGCCATGATCAGCGGCTTCAGCGACGTGTCTTACTTCAATCGCTGCTTTCGCCGCCGCTTCGGCTACACGCCGACGAGCGTCAGATAAGTATCCGGATACCCGGAAGCCGACACGCGACCCTCTCCGTCAAAAGCCGAGATCCCGCGGCGATCGATGGCGCCAAACTGCCACAGTGCACGGAAAAAATACGGCACTTCGCTCCAGTCCAATTCCAGTGCGGCCCTGCCCAAGACAAGCCCGGGCTCCAATGACATGTCAGCCTCAGGGTGAAACGACTATCATGTCAGGGGTTTGGATGCCGCAGAACACATTTGCAGGCCGCAAGGCGACGGGGATGAAGTATCTGTTGCTGGCTTCGACCGCACTGGTCGGTCTTGGTCAGCCAATCGCCGCCAAAGCAGCCGAGACCTGGACCGGCGCTGCCTCCACGAATTGGTTTACCGCCGGAAACTGGAGCCCAGCCGCCGTTCCGACATCGAGCGACGATGTTATTCTCGATCCGACGTTCCCACATCCGGCCGTGATAGATGCGGCGAACGCAGTCGCGCAACGTCTGTTTATTGGCACCATTGCGAGTTACTCAGGCTCGCTAACGATTACGAACGGCGGCACGCTCGCCGACACCGCCGGCTTTCTCGGCTACGCTTCGGACGCAAGCGGCGAGGTAAGCGTCGTTGGACCAAGCTCGCTCTGGAGCAACAGTTCGGACCTTTTCCTTGCTTTGGGCAACAACAGCAACGGCACCCTGACGATCTCGAACGGCGGCGCTGTCAGCGACACTGGGGGTCATGTCGGCTACGGCTACGGCACCGGCACGGTGACGGTCGACGGTTTCGGCTCGACATGGACCAACAGTGGGGACCTCTATATCGCCGAATTTGGCGACGGCACGCTGGACATCACCAATGGCGGTGCGGTCAACAATGCCACGGGCACCATCGGTTGGCATGCAGGCTCCAATGGTGCGGTGACGGTCGATGGCGGGAGTTCGACGTGGCTTAACACTGGTAGCCTCACGATCGGCAGTTCCGGCGTTGGCGCGCTGACGGTTTCCAGCGGCGGCAAGGTCAGCAGCGACAGCGCCTACATCGGCCTGTATTCAGGTTCGACCGGCTCGGCGACGATCGATGATGCGACCTGGACAAACAATGGAACGCTCTATGTCGGCCATGATGGCGACGGCGCGCTGGAAATCAAGAACGGCGGTGTGGCTAGCAATGCTGATGCCATAGTGGGCTACAGCACCGATTCAACCGGCAAGGTGACGGCCGATGGCGCCGGCTCGACCTGGACCAACAGCGGGAATTTGTCCGTCGGCCTCGACGGGACAGGCACGTTGATGATCTCGAGCAGCGGAAAGGTCAGCAATGCTTCAGGTTATGTTGGCGCGTTGGCGGGTTCGACGGGCATCGTAATCGTCGACAACTCAACCTGGACAAACAGCGGATCGCTGATCGTCGGCGATTTCGGCAAGGGCGCTCTGCATATCCTCCAAGGCGGCGTTGTCAGCAACAGCTGGGGGACTATTGGCGCGAAGGCAGGCTCGACCGGCATGGTCTTCGTCGACGGTGCCGGCTCGACCTGGACCAACAGTTCCAACCTGGGTGTCGGCGATCTCGGCGACGGCACTTTATCGATCACCAACGGCGGTGTTGTCAGCAATGACTGGGGCTATATCAGCAATACGGCGGGTTCGACCGGCGCGGTGACGGTCGACGGTACGGGATCGAAGTGGACGAATAACGGCAATCTCTACGTCGGCCGTGCCAGCAAGGGCACGCTGACAGTCTCGAACGGCGGCAAGGTCAGCAATGACTCGGGCTACCTTGGCTACGACGCCGGCTCGATCGGTACTGCGGAGATCAACAGCGCGGGCTCCTGGACGAACAATGGAAATCTCGTTGTTGGCTACGGCGGGAGCGGCACGCTAACGATTTCAAACGTCGGCGCTGTCAGCAACGCCAGTGGCTATGTCGCGCTCGAAATCGGTTCGGAAGGCGAGGTCTCGGTCGATGGACCGGGATCGACCTGGACGAATTCCGGCGACCTGTTTGTCGGCTTCAAGGGCGCAGGGGCGCTCCAGATCACCAACAAGGGCCAAGTCCTCAACCAGGCAGCGATGCTCGGCGAGTTCGATACCGCGACGGCGACCGTGACGGTGGACGGGCCAGGATCCTCCTGGAGCACCGATGACGGTCTTACCGTAGGCTCGAGCGGTCACGCGACGCTTTCCATCACGAACGGCGGTTCAGCGGATGCTGATTCCGTCTTTGTGGGCGGGGGAGCAACAGGCGCTGGCGCGGTAACCGTCGACGGCACGGATTCGAAATGGACCAACAAGAACGGGCTGCTCCTTGGCGGTCTTGGAAGCGGCACTCTTGCCGTGACCAATGGCGGCATCGCCTCCGGCGGCATCACCGCGATGGCGATTGGTGCCGACGCCACGGCCCAGGCGACGGTCGACGGCCCGACTTCGCTGTGGGAAATGCACGGCGACCTGCTGATCGGTGTCGGCGGCACGGCTTCGGTGACGCTGTCCAACGGCGGCACCGCTCTGGTGGATTTCGCTACCGTGATCGCCAGCCAGGCCGGCTCGACCGGCACGCTTAACATCGGCGGCGCGGCAGGCGCCGCGGCGACGGGCGCCGGCATCCTCGACTCGGCCACGTTGCAGTTCGGCCTCGGCACCGGCGCGCTCAGTTTCAACCATACCAATACAAATTATGCGTTCGATGCCACCATCAGCGGATTGGGCACGATCAACCAGATCGCCGGCAACACCAACCTGACGGCCGATTCGAGCAGCTTCACCGGCGCCACCAATGTGAGCGGCGGACGGCTGGCCGTGAACGGATCGCTGGCGAGTTCGCTTGTGACCGTCACCGGCGGCATGCTGGGCGGCAACGGCACGGTGGGCGGCATCGCGGCACAGTCGGGCGGCATCATCGCACCGGGCAATTCGATCGGCACGCTCAATGTCGCGGGCAATGTCGACCAGGCGGCGGGCTCGATCTACCTGGTCGAGCTGACCTCGACCGGCACCTCCGACTTCCTCCATGCGACGGGCGCCGCGACGATCGACAGCGGCGCGCTACTCGACGTGGTCAAACTCGACGGCGCACCCTATATGGTGGGCACGCATTACACGGTGCTGCAAGCTGATGGCGGCGTCACCGGGACATATACGATTGGCGGCAACACCGGGTCGGCTTTCCTCGGCCTGGTCGACAGCTACGACCTCAATCACGTCTATCTCGATGTTGTCCAAAACACCTTCGCCTCGGTCGGCCTGACGCCCAACCAGATCGCGACCGGCGGCGGCGCTGAAAGTCTTGGCAGCGGCGATCCGCTCTATGATGCCATTTTTGCGTTGCCGGACGCAGCAACAGCCCAGGCGGCTTTCGACCAGCTCTCCGGCGAGATCCACGCCTCGGCCAAGGGCATGCTGCTCGAGGACAGCCGCTTCATCCGCGACGCCGCCACCAGCCGCATCAGCGCCGCGTTCGGCGATATCGGCACTGCCGCCTTGCCCGTCATGGCCTATGGCGAGGGCGGGCCGGAAATGGTCGCCGCCGATACCGATCGTTTCGCCGTCTGGGGCCAGGCTTTCGGCTCCTGGGGCAATACCGACAGCGACGGCAACGCCGCCGCCTTCGACCGCTCGACCGGCGGCCTGCTGGCCGGCGCCGACACGCTGGTCGGCGGCTGGCGCGTCGGCCTGATCGGCGGCTACAGCCGCTCGTCCTTCGACGCCGATGATCGCAATTCCTCGGGCAAGAGCGACAACTACCATCTCGGCCTCTATGGCGGCACCAATTGGGGCGCCATCGCCTTCCGCACCGGTGCGGCCTACAGCTGGAACAGCCTCTCGACCAAACGCGCCGTCGCTTTCGGCGGATTCACGGATGGGCTGTCGGCCGACTACGATGCCGGCACCGCGCAGGTCTTCGGCGAACTCGCCTACAAGGCCGATACCGGGCGTTTCAAGTTCGAACCCTTCGCCAATCTCGCCTATGTCAGCGTGCATACCGACGGCTTCAGCGAAACGGGTGGCGCCGCGGCGCTGACGAGTGCCGGCTCGACCACCGACGCCACCTTCACCACGCTCGGCCTGCGTGCTTCCACCGATTTGGGCCTCGGCGAGATCAGGGCGACGGCGCGCGGCATGCTCGGCTGGCGCCATGCCTTCGGCGATGCGACGCCGACCTCCACCTTCGCCTTTGCCGGCGGCGATCTCTTCACCATCGCCGGCGTGCCTGTCGCAAGGGACGCGGCTGTGGTCGAGGCCGGTCTCGACCTGAACATGTCGGCCAATGCCACGCTCGGCTTGTCCTATACCGGCCAGTTCGGCGGCGGCACGGTCGACCAGGGCGCGAAGGTCAATCTCGGCGTGAAGTTCTGACGACGAAACAGCGAACGGTCGGATCGCTCGCGGCCAGGGAGAACGCCGAACCGGCTTCGCGGCATGAGCCTGTCTACCGTCCCTACTCCGGCGACGGCACCGGCGGCTTCGATGTCAGCGCCGCGCCGAAGGCGGCGGTAATCACTGCGGCGATGCCGGCCAGTTGCGGCATGGTCAGGCTTTCGTGCAGGAACAGGAAGCCGGCCAGCGCGCCCAGTCCGGGCTCAAGGCAGGTCAGAGTGCCATAGATGCGGGCCGGCATCCGGGTCAGCGCCACCATCTCCAGAAAGAACGGCAGCGCGCTCGAAAACAGTCCGACGAGGAGCGCGCTGACCAGGATCGACGGCGCGAGCAGCGCGGTTCCGGCTTGCGCCACGCCGAAGGGCAGCACCAGCACGGCGGCGATCGCCATGCCATAGGCCGTGGTGCGGGTGCCAAGCTCCGCGCCCGCCTTCTGGGCGAGCACGATATAGAGCGCCCAGAAGCCGCCCGCCGCCAGCGCCAGCATCACGCCCACCGGGTCGAGCGGCTGGAGAGAGCGGACGAAGGGCGACAACAAGACGATCCCGGCAACCGCAAGCGCGATCCAGGCAAAGTCGCTGGCACGCCGCGAGGTCAGCGTCGCCACCAGCAGCGGCCCGGAAAATTCCAGCGCCACCGCGATGCCGAGCGGGATGGTCGCAAGCGCGGCATAGAACAACAAGTTCAACGCACATAGCGTCACCCCATAGGCGACCAGCCACGGCATGGTGGCGCGCGAGGGCCGCATTTGCCAGGGCCGCAGCACCGCGATCAGCATCAGCGCGCCGACCACTAGCCGCAGCGTTGTCGTCCCTTGCGCGCCGATCAGCGGGAACAGGCCCTTGGCAAAGGTGGCGCCAATCTGGATAGACACCATGGCGCCCATCAAGGCAGCGACGGGCAATGGCGCCGCTTCGCGACTGATAACCGGCGTCGATGTCACTTGGTTTCATCCTCCATGCCGCCCGGCGCGAACGCGCCTGGGAAGAGGAAATAAGGGCAACCTGCCTGCCCGTCGTGAGGCAGCGCCGACGGCTTGATGGGGCACGGCCTGCTTTGCGGTATCGACTATGCCGCTCGTCCCGATAAAGCAGATCGACAGGTTGCGATCCCGGACGCCGCCTCATTCCCTGAAGGCGCGGCTGATCTGGTCCTCCAGCGGCTTGAGGAGATAGGAGATCACCGTCCGGTCGGCGGTCTTGATGAAGGATTCGACCGGCATGCCTGGAACCAGCTTGAGCTCGCCAAGGCGCGCGACTTCGGCGCTCGTCGTCGAGATGCGTACGGTGTAATAGCTGATGCCCGTGCGCTGGTCGGTGGTCGTATCCGGCGAGGTCCGTTCGACGGTGCCGTTGATCTGCGGCGTGGTGCGTTGGTTGAAGGCCGAGAAGCGCAGCGCCGCCGGCTGGCCGACCCAGAGTTGGTCGATATCGCTCGGCGCGATCTTGGCTTCGACCGCCAGGCTGTCGCTGTCGGGCACGATCTGCATGATCGTCTGGCCGGGAGTGATGACGCCGCCCATCGTATGGGCGATGGACTGCTGTACGACACCGTCCTGCGGCGCGCGGATGTCGATGCGCTTGAGCTGGTCCTCGGCGGCGATCTTGCGTTCCGTCAGTTCGCCGACCTTGGCGTCGATCTCGCGCAGATCCTTGTTGACGTCGGTGCTGAGTTCGAGGTCGATCTGGATGATCTGCAAGTTGATTTCGGCGATCTTGCCCTGAGCCTGCGCCAAAGCCGCCGTCAACTGGCCGCGCTCGCCGTCGAGCCGCGCCGACTCCCGCTCCATCGCCGTCAGGCGGTCGATGGAGATCAGCCGTTTCGTCCACAGCGCGCGTATGCTGGCCAGTTCGTCCTCGACGAGCGCGATTTCGTGCGACTTGGCATCCGCCTGCGCCGTGTCGCCGCCGATCTCCTTCTGCAATTGGAGGATGCGCTCCCGCAACTGGCTCTTCTGGCCGGAACGAACCGCCCGCCGGGTGGCGAAGACCTGTTCCTCGCCGGCAATGATCTCGGCGATCGCCGGATCGCCGCGACGATCGAGAATATCCTTGGCGAAAACGATGGCGTCGGCGCCCTGGCGTTCGGCCTCGAGGCGCGCCTGGCGCGCCGACAACTGATCGAGGGCCTTGGTGACGACGGCGAGATTGGCCGCCGGCATGGTGGAATCGAGCCGAACGAGCAGCGCGCCGCGTTCGACACGGTCGCCGTCGCGCACGGCGATCTCGCCGACGATACCGCCGGTCGAATGCTGGACGTCCTTGACGTGGGAATCGACCACGAGAACCCCCGACGAGATGACCGCTCCCGAAATCCGGGTCAGCGAAGCCCAGCCGCCAACGCCGCCGACCAGCAGCGCGACCGCGACGAGGCCCAGGCGCATGTAGCGCTGGATGGATTGATGGGAAGAACCGGACATCGTTCCTCCTTTCACTCGCCCGCCTGCGCGCCAGGCGCCGCCGGCTCTTCGCCGGCGAGCCTGAGCCGGGGCACGGAGGCCACCGCCGGTTGCGGCCGCGGAAACAGCTTGGCCAGGATCTCGTCCTTGGGGCCGAACGCCTGAACGCGGCCCTGGCTCATGGCGAGGATGAAATCGACCGTGCCGAGCGCGCTTGGCCGATGCGCCACCAGCACGACGATGCCGCCGCGCTGCCGCACCGAGAAAATCGCCTGGAACAGCGCCTGCTCGCCTTCGGCGTCGAGGTTGGAATTCGGCTCGTCGAGCACCACCAGGAACGGGTCGCGATAGAGCGCGCGCGCCAGCGCGACGCGCTGGCGCTGGCCGGCGGAGACGGCCTCGCCAAGTTCACCGATCTGGGTTTCGTAGCCGTCGCGGAAGCCGACGATGAGCTCATGCGCGCCGGCCGCCCTGGCCGCTGCAATGATCAAGGCGGGATCGGCGTGGGGCTCGAAACGCGCGATGTTCTCGGCGACCGTGCCTGCGAACAGCTCGACGTCCTGCGGCAGATAGCCGATGAAGCGGCCGCGATCCTCCGGCGACCATTGATCGAGGTCGGCACCGTCGAGCCGGATCCTGCCGGCGGCGGGCTGCCAGGCTCCGACAAGCGTCCTCACCAGCGTCGACTTGCCGGAACCGCTCTGGCCGATAATGCCGACGGCGTGCCCCGCCTCAAGGGCAAAACCGGCGTCTTGGATCAGCAGCCGCTGCGTGCCGGGTGCCGCGACACTGACGGCCTGCATCGACACGTGGCTGCTCGGCGCCGGCATCGCCATCGGCGCGGCGTCCGGCGGCAACGCCGCGAGAATCCGGGTCAGCCGCTGCCAACCTTGCCGCGCCGTCAGGAAACCTTTCCAGTTGGCGATGACCAGGTCGACGGGGGCCAGTGCGCGGCCGCTCAGGATCGATGCGGTGATGATGACGCCGGCGGTCGCCTGCTGTTCGATCACCAGCCAGGCGCCGACACCGAGCATGGCCGACTGCAACAGCATGCGCAGCACTTTGGACACAGCGCCGAAGCCGCCGGCGATGTCGCTGACACTGCGCTGCTCGGCGAGATAGTCGCGGTTGGCGTCCTCCCATCGCCTGGCCATCCTGCCGCCCATACCGAGAGCCGCGATCACTTCCGCGTTGCGGTTGCCGGTCGTGGTCAGGCCGTTGCGGATGATGCCGGTCTGGGTGCCTGACGTAACCGGCTTGCGCGTCAGCCGCTCGGCGAAGACGGTCAAAAGCACCAGCACGATCGCCCCGGCCAGGGCGGTCAGGCCGAGAACCATGTGGAACATGAAGATGATGGCCAGATAAAGCGGCAGCCACGGCAGGTCGAACAACGCGGTCGGACCGGTGCCCGACAGGAAGGTGCGCACGCTATCGAGGTCGCGCACCGGCTGCATGCTGTCGCCATTGCGTCCGATCTTGAGCGGCAGCCTGAGAACGCTGGAATAGACACGGGCGCCGAGCGCCTCGTCGAGGGCGCCGCCGACGCGCACCAGGATGCGGCCGCGAATGAAATCCAGCACGCCCTGCCCGGCATAGAGGATGGCGACGAGCAGGCTGAGGCCAATGAGCGTCGGCATGCTGCGGCTCGGCAGCACGCGATCGTAGATCTCGAGCATGTAGATCGAGCTGGACAGCATCAGCACGTTGAGGACGCCGCTGAACAGGGCGATGGCGAGGAATGCCGAGCGGCAGGACTTGATCGCCGCCGTGAGCTCCGAACCCTGCTGCCGGGCACCGGAGTTGGCGGCCCCGCGCGCCGTCGTCGCGGCGCCGGCACCCCGGCCGGTTTCTTCGGTAGTGCGGCTGCGTGCACGAAACAGCAGAAGGCCGCCGAACCCCGCGAGCGCCAGGCAGAGCAGCCAGACACCCGGCGATGCCGGCAGCACCCCGCCCAGTCCAGGAAAAACGGCGCAGGCAATCAAGACCAGACCCAAGGACCTGGCCCTTGCCTGCTTCGAGCTGAAGATGAAGCCACTTCCCATGCCAGTTCGCGCAGGCAGCGCTGCGGCAAGCACCCGGCTGGAAGGCCGGAAGCCTGCCTCAGGCGATGCCTGTCAGGCCTCCCACTTCATGCAACGTCAGCCAGAATTGATCGAGCGTGTTGAGATGCTCGTCGATGATGTTGGTTCCATCGAACCACGCGACATGGCCGCCTGGTCCGGACGTCACCAGCTGATCCTGGTTGAACCACATCAATGCGTTCTTCAGGCCCTCGCCGTCGGCTTCCTTGCCGTTGCTCCAGTCGGTGATGCCGGAGCTCGGATCGGTGACGTCGACATATTTGATCCAGGCATTCGTGGTCGTCTTGACGGCACTGCCCGCCAGCGCGGTGCCGGCGGCGTTGGTATCGATGAAGCCGTCGTTGTTGGCGTCGACATTGACGCCAAGCCCGGCCCATGCGCCCTGCCCTTTAAGCCACATCACGGCCTCGTCGATCAGGTCGTTGGGCTGCGTTGCGCCATTGTCGATGTTAAGCTGGGTGGCGATTGCCTGCTGCAACATGATCAGGCGCGCATCGCCGCCGGTCGAACTCGATTCGATGGATTTCGCCAACGCGATCGAGATCCATAGATCATGGGCGTCGTCGACCAGCCCATTGTGGTTCGAATCCCCGAGCAACAGATACTTGCTCTCGTCGACACCGGCAGTGGCTGGATTGTCCACGCTCGGGTTGACGTCGAGACCGGACAGCACGCCGCTGGCGACCGTGCTCTTGGTTGGATTGCCTTCGTTGCCGGCGATATTGTCCCAGGCATCCGCATGGCTGCCCCAGAAACCTTGGGTCAGAGCCTTGTTGGAGAAACCCTCATAGTCGCTGCTATCGGTGCTGGTCGGCGTGCGTGGATGTCCGGCCGTGTCGACATAAGGATCGGTGACGGCCGTGGCATTGTTGACGTAGCTGCCGAGCTGCGCGATGCCCGTCGCCTGGTAATGCCAGGTTTCGCCGATGTCGAACACGCCGTCCATGTCGGTGTCGCCGCTGTTGAAGCCGCCGCTGAGGATCGCCAGCGGATGGATGTCGTCGCCGGTGCCCGCGGTGCCGTTGTCGTCGGTCACGACGATATTGTTGAGCGCGACATTGCCGTCGTTATTGACATCATAGGTCCAGGTCACGGGCTGGCCCTGGAAGAGGTTGAGGTCGTGATCGGCGCCGTTGGTCTTCTTGTCGAGCGTGATATGCGGATCGGCGCCGAAATAGCTGGAGCCGTCGTCGTCGGTAACGCTAACCGCCCCGGCCGAACCGGAAACGTGGCCGATATTGGCGTAGTTGCCAGCAATGGCCGTGCCGCTGCCCGTGAACGTCCAGGTCTCGGTGGTGTCGAGCTTGCCGTCATTGTTGACGTCGCCGATATTGTGCTGGTGGTCGACCCCCAGCACGGCGGAGACAAGCACACCCTGGTCGTCGGTTACCAAGATGTTCGACAGGGCGACATTGCCGGTGTTGCTCACCGTATATTGCCAGCTGATCGCCTCGCCGGCGAGCACCGTCAGGTCGTCGCCAATTGCCGAGTCGTCGATCGTGACCTTGTCGATGCCGATTCCAGGAGTATCGGGAACGGAACCAGGCGCCGTCGTGGTGCGCCACTCCTCGAAGCCGCCATTGGAACCGGAGAAGCTGGAAAACAGCGTCACATAGGATCCGGCTGTGGCGCCGGCTGCCGTAAAGACGCTGACCGGGATGAGCACTCGATAGTCGTCCGTTCCCGATCCATGGTTGGCATCGATCAGCAACTGGTCGGCGCTCAGATGAAAGACGGAGGTAAATCCTGCAAAGTCCGCAGTGTAGTCGGCAAGGGTCGCCCCAGCGCCGGAAAGGTAGATGTCCAGCCCGGTTAGACTGATGTCGCCGTTTGCCTGATTGTTGCTTTCGTTGAGGTCCAGCCGAAACTCGATATAGTCGACGCCGCCGATATTGATCGATTGAATATCGCCGTATTGCAGGTCGTTCGTGAAGGA
Organism: Mesorhizobium sp. M0152; assembly: GCF_040322415.1. Classification (NCBI taxonomy): domain Bacteria; kingdom Pseudomonadati; phylum Pseudomonadota; class Alphaproteobacteria; order Hyphomicrobiales; family Phyllobacteriaceae; genus Mesorhizobium; species Mesorhizobium sp. M0152. The sequence continues at coordinate 106,512 of NZ_JAMYTH010000014.1, read as the reverse complement.
CGATTTGTTGTCGAGAATGTTGCCGTTCTCATCGGTATTGAAGCCCTCCTCGATACCCGTCGCCTGCAGCCGTAGGAAGGAATCGTAATTGCCGGTTCCCGACCCAATGGTCGTTGCCTCGAGAATGACGCCATCGCCCAGATCTGCCACTGTCGTTTCCTCCACATTGTTGTCCGGTCAGCGGTCGAGCCGCCGCCGTCTACCCCGGTTGATCACAAGCTTCGAGCTGCGTCCGCGGACGCGACATGCCGACAAGCAAGCGCTTTGGTGAAAAGATGGCGGGGCGATTTTGGAAAAAAACCACGACACGGCGGCGAGGCCTGAACTCGCTTCGCCAATTATTGCCTGATGACAGACCACATGCCGTCGAACTGCCTGTCACGCTCACGCCCCACACCCCAGACTCGCGCGATCGTCACCGATCGCCAGAGCCTTAATAATCCCCTAACCATATTACGCAGGTTGCAAATCGTCCGTCCATATAACCGTGGTTATAGATCGAAGGACAAATTTAACGTCGTAAAAAGATATTATACTATAGTGAAAAATTACCGTTATATCGTAATTTTTGAAATATCTTTTAAGCTTTACTTTGGTGATGAGGATATTTCCATCATTTCCGTGATATCACAGAGCGACAGACTGGCAATGATGCCGCGGCATCGCGCCTGCTTTCAGTCCGGCGCCGATACCTCTGCTGCCGGCAAAGCGCCGGAATTCATTTAGTGTTTGCTAATATTTGTTGGAAGCGCGATGCTGCTGCCGGGATGTGCTCTCGCATGGGGAGGTGCGAGCCGCGTTCGAGGATCGTTGCCGGCCAGGAAGCGATCAGGGCGCAAGGCACTGCTGGGCCATGTCCGCTCCGGGGAGGAGGAAATTTGTTCAAGATCGAGCATAGGCGACCGTCGCCTCGACTGGATGAAAACGGCCCTGATCCGGCATCGCGTTTTGCTGTCCGGCGGCCGCTGCGGTTCAGACCCGGCCGTTCCATGCCTGGCTCGTACCTACCGCCCGGCGGCACTATCGCCTTCCCTGCCATTCAGAGCGATGGCGGCAGGCTTCCGCCCTCCCCGGCAACCGGGCTCCAGGAGAACTGACGATGGTCACCACTGTGTTCATCGTCGACGACCATCCGCTGGTCCTGCATGCCCTTGAGAACCTGATTGCCGGCGCCCCCGGCTATAGCGTCGTCGGATCGGCGCTGGATGGCAGGAGTGCGCTGACGATGATCCGGCAAGAGCCGCCCGATGTCGCGGTGATCGACCTGAACATGCCGGGGTTCAGCGGGCTCGACGTTGCCGTCGAACTCGGCAAGGAGGCGCTGGCCACGCGCTGCGTGCTGTTGACGGCCGGCGCATCGCAAGGTCAGCTCTACGATGCGGTCATGGCTGGCATCGCCGGCATCGTGTTGAAGGAGGCCCCGGTCGGGACGCTGCTGAACTGTATCCGCCTGGTCGCCGGCGGCGGCCACTGGTTGCCCGCTGAAATCGTCGGCGAGGCCCTCGAAGTCGAAGCGTCGCGCCGCATCAAATGGCAGAAGCTCTCGCAGCGGTTGACAAGGCGCGAGATGGAAATTGCCGTACTGGCCGCATCCGACAAGCCAGGCGGACAGATCGCGTTCGAAATCGGCATCTCGAACGGTACGCTGAAAATCCATATGAACAACATCTATCGCAAATTGCAGGTCTCCTCGCGGGCCCAGTTCGCGCAGCTCGCCGCAGGCCAGATCGGACTGAAGGCCCCGCATCGGGCGAGTGACAGCGCTGCCGTGTTCGCGAAACCGCTGGCGGCGCGCAATGCCGATGACGAAGGCCGCGCGGAGCCGCCGGCCCTGCATGACAGGCACGGGCTCGGTGCCAGGGGCTGATAAGCGATAACCCGCTAAAGCACGACGGGACAGCCGCTTCCGTGAGCCGAACACCGTTCAAGGCGCCACTTTCGAGGCCAGCCGTGGACCGGTCTTGACGTCGACGATCTCGGGTCTGGCGCTGTCGACCGCACCGTCCCAGCCGCCGCCGAGCGCCTTGTTCAGGGCGATGTAGTTGGTCGCCAAAAGGACGCGGCTTTGCAGCACCTTATTGCTGGTTGACCGCTGCCGGCGCCTCGCCCGCATCCCGTCCAGGATCCTGCCCGGAACCCTGCTTGATCGCCTTGCCCTTGAAGATGCGGCGCACCGTGACGAACAGCAGCGGCACCAGGAACACGCCGATCACCGTCGCCGCGATCATGCCGCCCATGACGCCGATGCCGACCGAGTTCTGCGCGCCCGACCCGGCGCCGCTGGCGATCGCGAGCGGCGTGACGCCGAGGATGAAGGCCAGCGACGTCATCAGGATCGGCCGCAACCGCTGTCGCGCTGCTTCCAGCGTCGCCTCGACCAGACCCATGCCGGCCGTCTGCCGCTCGATGGCGAATTCGACGATCAGGATGGCGTTCTTGGCGGCGAGGCCGATCGTGGTCAGCAGGCCGACCTTGAAGTAGACGTCGTTGGTCTGGCCGAACAGGCTTGCCGCCAATAGCGCGCCGAAGATGCCGATCGGCACCGAAAGCATGACTGCGAACGGGATCGACCAGCTCTCATAGAGCGCTGCCAGGCACAGGAACACGACCAGCGTCGAGATCGCATAGAGCGATAGCGCCTGATTGCCGGAAAGCCGCTCCTGGTGCGACAGCCCGGTCCATTCGTGGGAATAGCCGGCGGGCAGCTCGGCCATCAGCCTGTCGATCTCGTCCATGGCAGCGCCCGAACTCACGCCCGCGGCCGCCGCCCCCTGGATCTCGACCGCCGCCGAACCATTGTAGCGTTCGAGCCGCGGCGAGCCGAACGTCCAGTGGCTGGACGCGAAGGCCGAGAACGGCACCATGGCGCCGCTGGAGTTGCGCACCTGCCATTTGTCCAGGTCTTCCGGCTGCATGCGAAAATTCGGAGCCGCTTGCAGATAGACCGGCTTCACCCGTCCGCGATCGATGAAATCGTTGACGTAGTCGCTGCCCCAGGCGGTCGATAGCGTGTTGTTGATATCGGCGAGGCTGACGCCGAGCGCGCTGGCTTTTTCCTGGTCGATATCGACGGAGAATTGCGGCTGGTCCTCCTGGCCGTTGGGCCTTGTGTTGGCCAGCACCTTGCTCTGTCCGGCAAGGCCGAGAAGCTGGTTGCGCGCCTGGATCAGCGCGTCATGGCCGGTGCCGTTGACGTCCTGCAGGTAGAAATCGAAGCCGTTGGTGTTGCCGAACCCCTGGATGGCGGGCGGAGCAAGCGCGAACACCTGCGCATCCTTGATCCTGGTGAAGGCGCCCATGGCGCGGCCGGCGATCGCCTGCGCTGCCAAGGCCGGCGATTTGCGCAGGTCGAAATCCTTCAAACGCACGAAGGCGATGCCGACATTCTGACCGGCGCCGCCGAAGCCGAACCCGGAGGCGGTGAAGACCCCCTCGACCGCGTCCTTCTCTTCCTTGAGATAATGGTCGGTCACCTCGGTCAGCACGCGCTCGGTACGGTCCTGCGTCGCGCCGACCGGCAGCTGCACGCTGGTGATCAATATGCCCTGGTCCTCTTCCGGCAGGAACGAACTCGGCAGCCGCGCGAACATCCAGCCCATGGCGATGACGATGGCCAGGAACACGACGAGGAAGCGCTTGCCCCGGTTGATGATGCCATGCGAGCCGTCGCGGTAGGCTGTCGTGCCGCGGTCGAAGACACGGTTGAACCAGCCGAATGGACCCGTCTGCGTCGCATGGTCCTTGGGCCGCCGCAGGATGGTGGCGCAAAGCGCCGGCGTCAGCACCAGCGCGACCAGCACCGACAGCACCATCGCCGAGACGATGGTGACCGAAAACTGCCGGTAGATGATGCCGGTCGAGCCGCCGAAGAAGGCCATCGGCACGAACACCGCCGACAGCACGGTGGCGATGCCGATCAGCGCGCCGGTGATTTCGTTCATCGACTTGCGCGTCGCCTCTTTCGGCGGCAGGTCTTCCTCCTGCATGACGCGCTCGACATTCTCGACGACGACGATGGCGTCGTCGACCAGAAGGCCGATGGCGAGCACCATGGCGAACATGGTCAGCGTGTTGACGGAATAGCCGAACAGCGCCAGCACGCCGAACGTGCCGAGCAGCACCACCGGCACGGCAATCGTCGGGATGATGGTGGCGCGCAGGTTCTGCAGGAAGATGAACATCACCAGGAACACCAGCACGATCGCCTCGGCCAGCGTCTTGACCACCTCCTCGATCGACAGCCGCACGAAGGGCGAGGTGTCGTAGGGATAGACGACCTCGACGCCTTGTGGGAAAGTCGAGCTCAGGCGGTTGATCGTCGTGCGCACCGCTTCGGCCGTGCTGATGGCATTGGCGCCGGTCGCCAGGCTGACGGCGACGCCCGCCGCCGGCTTGCCGTTGTAGTTGGCCTGCGTCGTGTAGCTTTCGGCGCCGAGTTCGACGGTGGCGACGTCGTTGAGGCGAACCAGCGAGCCGTCCGTCTGGCTCTTCAGGATGATGTTGCGGAACTGTTCGGCGGTCTGCAGCCGGCTTTTGGCCGTTACCGTGGCGTTGAGCTGCTGGCCCTTGCGCGCCGGCAGACCGCCGAGCTGGCCGGCCGAAACCTGCGTATTCTGCGCCTCGATCGCGGTCGCGACGTCGTTCGGCATAAGCGCGTATTTGGCGAGCTGGTCCGGGTCGAGCCAGATGCGCATGGCATAGCCCGAACCGAAAAGCTGCGTCGAGCCGACACCCTCGACGCGCTTCAGCGTGTCGTTGATGGTGGCGTCGACATAGTCGGCGAGATCGGTCGAGTTCATCTTGCCGTCGCTGGAGACGAAGCCGATGACCATCAGGAAGCCGGTCGAGGATTTGGAGACGGTGATGCCGTTGCTCTGCACCACCTGTGGCAGCTGCGACTGCACCAATTGCAGCTTGTTCTGCGTCTGCACCTGTGCGGTGTCGGGATCGGCCGCACTGGTGAAGGTCAGCGTGATCGAGGCCGAACCGGTCGAGGTCGAGGTCGCCGTCATATAGTCGAGATTGTCGATGCCGGTCATGCCTTGCTCGATGACCTTGGTCACCGAATTCTCGACCGTCTGCGCATCGGCGCCCGGATAGGTCGCGCTGATGTTGACCGTGGTCGGCGCGATCTGCGGGTATTGCGAGATCGGCAGCGTGGTCAGCGCCAGCAGGCCGCCCAGCATGATCACGATGGCGATCACCCAGGCAAAGATCGGCCGGTTGATGAAGAATGCGGACATCGGCTCAGTTCCCGGTCGAGGCGCCAGGCGCCGGTTGCTGGCCGCCGGCGCCATTGGCGGGAGCGGGTACGGCCGACGTCTGCCCGCGGTCCTTGATCTCGCCCGTCGCCTCGTCGATCGTCACTTCGACCCCGGTCGCATCGCCGCCGGGGCGCACGAGCTGCATGCCTTCGACGATGACGCGGTCGCCGTCGCCGACGCCTGAATCGACCAGCCAGTTGTTGCCGACGCTATTGCGCACGGCGAGCACCCTCGTCTCGACCTTGCCTTGCGCGTTGATGACCATGGCCGTCGGCTCGCCCTTGGTGTTGCGGCTGACGCCGCGCTGCGGTACCAGGAAACTGTTCTGCGCGACGCCCTCCTCGACCAGCGCCCGCACATACATGCCCGGCAGCAGCAGCCGGTCGGGATTGGGGAACTCGGCCCTGAGCGCGAACGTGCCGGTGCTCTGGTCGACATTGGCGCCGGCGAATTCCAGCTTGCCGGTCTGCGCATAGATGCTGCCATTCTCGAGCTTCAGCTTGACGCTGACATTGGGGCCGCTGAACTTCAGCCGCCCTTCCGAGATCGCCTGGCGCAGATTGAGCAGGTTGGTGCTCGACTGCGTGACGTCGACATTGATCGGATCGAGCGAGCGGATGGTGGTCAACACCGTATCCTGGTTGGCGGTGACCAGCGCGCCGGGCGTCAGTGTCGACTTGTCGATGCGGCCGGCGATGGGAGCGGTGATCGAGGTGCGGTCGAGGCTGATGCGCGCGGTTTCCGCGCTGGCCCTGGCCGAGGCGACATCCGCCTGTGCCTGCGCCAGCGTGGCGGCGGCATCGTCATAATCCTGTTTGGAAACAACGTTCTGCTTCAAAAGGCCGGCGTAGCGGTCGAACTTGGCCTGCGCTGTAGGCACCGCCGCTTCCGCCTTCTGCCGGGCCGCGACCGCGCTGTCATAGGCGGCCTTATAGCTTGCCGGGTCGATGAGGTAGAGCGGCTGTCCCGCCGCCACCTCGCTGCCCTCCTTGAACAAGCGCTGCTGGATGATACCGTTCACCTGCGGGCGCACTTCGGCGATCAGCGAGGCGGCCGTGCGCCCCGACAATTCGGCCGTGATCGCGACCGATTGCGGATGCAGCGTTACGACGCCGACTTCCGGTTTGCCGACCCCGCCCATGCCCGCAGGAGGCTGGCCCTGCTCCTGCGAACAGGCCGCCAGAAGAATGATCGTGACGAGCATCGCGCCCCAGGGCGCGAGCCGGCGTGGCTTGGCCGGCAGAAGAGACTGGCAAGACTGGATGGGCATGACTTGAGTGAGCTTTCGGCTGGAGTTTCGGTCGCCGCCTGGCTCCCGGCATCGGATCGTTCCCCCAGGAACCGGCCGGGCAGCGCTGGGTATCGTTCATAAGATGTAGCCGACCGGGACTTGGACAAGGTTGCGTTGAGACAGCGGGCCGTCAGCCCGACATGCTTCGGATGGCCATGAGGATAGGAAGCGTCTTTGTCTGCTTCGCGTCGGCGTGTTGCCGAAGGTTTCCGCAAAAGGGCAATTTGTTTCCGAATGTTTCCGCGCCCGGCCGGAAACATTGCGTTGCAATTTTCCATGCCGCTCGGGCGCGGCTCTCTCTATAGTCGGCGCCAAGCAAGGTCACCCGCAATGCACTCACAACCCCATATCCTCGTCGTCGACGACGACCGCGAGATCAGGACGCTGCTCGGCCGCTATCTCGACGGCCAGGGCTTTCGTGTCTCGGTGGCGGCGGACCGGCGCGAGTGCGAGCAGAGGCTCGCCTCGGGCAACTTCGACCTGGTCGTGCTCGACGTCATGCTGCCGGACGGCTCGGGGCTCGACATCTGCCGCGCCTTGCGTGATCGCAAGCCGCACATTCCCGTCATCCTGCTGACGGCGCTGAAGGAGGATGTCGACCGCATCATCGGTCTGGAACTCGGCGCCGACGACTATCTCGGCAAGCCGTTCAATCCGCGCGAACTCACCGCCCGCATCCGCGCCGTGCTGAGGCGCTCGGCGCCCGAGGAAGCGCCCGCCCCGCCGCGCCCGCGCATCTACCGCTTCGCTGGTCACAGGCTGGAGCCGGACACCCGCAAGGTGATGGACGCGCAAGGCGCTGCGATCGACCTCACCGGCGCCGAGTTCGACCTTTTGCAGGTGTTCCTCGACCGCCCCGGCCGGCTTCTGTCGCGCGATCAGCTGCTCGATCTGACGCAAGGCCGCGAGCGCGACCCGCTCGAACGCTCGGTCGACGTGCTGATGAGCCGGCTGCGCCGCAAGTTCACCGACACCGGCGACGGTCCGCTTTTCAAGACCGTGCGCAATGGCGGCTACCAGTTCACCGCGCGCGTCGAGACGGTGGAGGGCCAGGCGTGAACTCGCTGCGCCGGCGCCTTATCCTCTTGCTGGTTGCCTCGATCGTCGGCGTCGTCGCCCTGGCGACCGCCGCCGTCATCAGCGTGCGCGGCGGCGGGCCGCCGCCGGAACTCACCATGCCCTGGGTCGCCCAGCAGATGGAACTCATGGTGCGGCTGCTGCCCGGCCCGCTTCCGGACGTCCTGCGGGTCGAGATGAGCGACCATCCGGCCGGCGGCAAGGTCGATCGCGAAGAGACGGCAATGCTCGGCGACTTGCTGCGCCGCCGCGGCCTCGACATTGCGGCCGTCGTCAGCGAGAAAGCCGGCGAGCCCCATCTCGCCTCGGTGCGCCTGCCCGACAATCGCTGGGCGATCATGGAGGTTCCCCACATCACCCCGCCGAGACGGGAGTGGCTGGTGCTGGCCGGGTGGATCTCGCTGATCGTGGCCGGCGCCACCGCCGTCTCGGTCTATTTCACCTCGGTATTGATCCGGCCGCTCGAAATGCTGGAGGCCGCCGTCTCCAAGATCGGCTCGGACGGCATGCTGGCGGCGGTTCCGGAAGTGGGATCGGCCGAGGTCAAGGCGACGGCGCATGCGCTGAACCAGCTCTCGTCCCGGCTGAAGACCGCTATGGAGAGCCGCATGCGCCTGGTCGCCGCCGCCGGCCACGACCTGCGCACGCCGATGACGCGCATGCGGCTGCGCGCCGAATTCCTCGATGAGGAGCGCGACAAATGGCTCCACGACCTCGACGAGCTCGACCGCATCGCCGACAGCGCCATAAGGCTGGTGCGCGAAGAGGTGAACCAGGATGCCGTCGAGCCGGTCGATCTGGAGAGGATGGTGCGCGACATCGAAGCCGAGATGGTGTCGCTCGGCCGTGCCGTGTCGGTCGGGCACCTCGACAAGGTTTCGGTGCGGGCCGGCGCGCTCGGCCTGCGCCGGGCGCTGCGCAACCTGATCGTCAACGCCGCCACCCACGGCAAGGCCTGCACCATCGCCCTTGCCGTGGCGAACAGGCGCGCCGTGCTCAGCATCTCCGACACCGGGCCCGGCATTCCGCCCGATCTCATCAACAAGGCGTTCGAGCCCTTCTTCCGCGTCGACCCCGGCCGCCAGCAATCCATCCCGGGCGCCGGCCTCGGCCTCGCCATCGCCAAGGAAATCATCGAGCGCTACGGGGGAACGGTGACGCTGGAGAACCGCCGGGGCGGCGGGCTGGCGCAGACTGTGGTGTTCGAGGCGGTGTGATTGGACGCGGGGGTGGTGAGATTGATACGCCAGCAGGACAGAGCGGGCGCGAAGGATCGCGGCTTCCCTTTCTCCCAGGCAAAGCGGGAGCGGAAGCACATCGCGCGAAGTGAGCTACGGTGTCGCGCGGAGGTTCCTGGGGATGCGCCGCCTGCCGGCTGCACGGGCTTTCTTCGCCACCGCGCCGGTAATCTCGACCACGGTCTCGTGCTGCCTGCCGTTGGTGGCCTTGTGGAGGCGCTCGTAGGGCAGCAACTCCTTGATCCGGGCGTTGAGTGACACGATCTCGGCTCTGAGATCCTCGCATTCCTGCTTCTGGACGTCGAACTGTATCTGTTCCGATGCCTGTTGCAGCGTGAGCTGCGAAAGATTGGCGTTCACTTTCGAAAGGCTCATCCTGTCGTTTTCGCTCTCACTGGTGAGCGCGGACAATCTTTCGTCGGCGACTTTCCTTTCGGTCAGGGCGTCGTTCAGGTTGCTCTTGAGCCTGGCGATTTCGGCGGCAGCGTCGCTGTTCTCGTTCGAGGCCTGCTCCAGTCGCGATTGCAGGTCCTGCATCTCGGAACGCAACCCGCGCATTTCCGCCTGGCTGCGAGCCAGCTCGGCTTCCCTGTCGCCGTCCATCATGCGGGCCTCTTCTGTCAGCTCCGACAGCTTCGCCTGTGCGGTCTCGAGCGACTTCTGGAGCCGCATCTCCTCTTTCTCGCTCTTGCCGAGCGCGGCCAGCAGTTCCGCAAGCCGCGCGGCTTCGCTGGCATGGATCGTCGAGAGCTCGTCGAGCCTATGGCGCGCCTGGGATTCCCGCTTCAGCGCCTTGTCGAGATCGATCGACAGGCTGACATGTTTTTCCCGCAGCATCTTGCTCTCGCGCAGGCGCCTGTTGGCCTCGACCGTCCTGGCGGTCAGCCGCTTGGCGATGTCGCCAAACTCCGCTTCGCGTTTTGCTTGCGCATTGGCTGTCTCCACGAGCTCCAGCCTTACCGCCGCAAGCGCTGAACGAAGCGCCTCCCTGTCCTGAACCAGGCTTGCCTCGCGCTGTTGCAGCACTTCGAAAGCGCCTTCGCGCTCGCGGAGCTTTCTCGTCGCGTCGTGCAGCTTTTCCGACAGCGTTCGTTGGTCCGCGGTCAGGCCGGCATTCGCCAGCTCCAGCTCGTTGGCGCGAAGAATGTCGCTGTGGAGGATGTTGAGGAATTCGCGTGTCAGATGGTGTGACGTCGCGATCTCCGACAACTTGCCGTTGATCTCCTCCAGATAGTCCCTGGCGTCGTGGAAGAGCCCTTCGAAGGCACTTAATGCAGCCAGCCGGGTCTGGGTATGGGACGTCAGTCTTGGAGCGGTTCCGGGACTGTCCGTATCATCCGCACTGTCCGAATCTGCCGCGTTCGCTTCGGGCGGCGCGTCGTAAAGACTTGCCGCCGGATCCGGGACGTCGTCGCCGGCTGGTGGCTCCCGGTCCTCGGCGCTCAGGCTGGAATCCAGCGCGTCGGCCACGTCGATCTGCAGTTCCTGGAATGCTTTGTCTACGTCCTCGGCACGCTTGATCAGGGCCTTGAAGTTCATGCCCGAACTCCTTACGCATATCCCAACTGGCACTTAACGAGTTGCTAACATATCCTTACATGCACCGATTGCGCAGGGGAAGCCCCCCTTTTGGGGGACGGCAGTTCGGGACAATGGAGGGGTTTTGGGCCGCGAGCAACCATTGCCGCGGCCTTGGAAAACCTGGATCTCGCCAGGCGGGGCGACGAACCCGTTCCTGGCAATGCTGGCGCAGCCGCAGCCGGTCCGCTTTGCGGATCGACCCTCCCCCAGCAGGGGGGAGATGAAGATCAGGCCGAGATCGCCATTGGCACGGCGCTCTTGTTCGGGATCTGGATGTCGATTTCCAGCGTCGACATGGTCTCGCCGCGGTCCATCGATACCTGCAGGTAATCCTGGTCGATCTGGACGTGCTTGGCGATGACGGCCATGATCTCCTCGCGCAGGATGGAGACGAGGTCGGGCTGGCTGCGGTTGCGGCGCTCGTAGGCGAGCAGCACTTGCAGCCGCTCGCGCGCCACGGGCGCGCTGGAGCGCCGCCGGAAGAGGTCGAACACGTTCATGCCGCCCTCCTTCCCAACAGACGGTCGAGAAAGCCCTTGCGCTCGAAGGGAACGACTACAGGCAAATCCTCGCCTTCCAGCCGCTTGGCGGCGTCCAGATAGGCGCGGGCGGCTGAGTTGAGCGGCTCCGACAGCGTCACCGGCGAACCGAGGTTGGAGGCACGCAGCACATCCTGGCTCTCGGGGATGATGCCGAGCAGCGGCACCGACAGGATTTCCAGCACGTCGTCGATGGAGAGCATTTCGCCGCGCGCCGCGCGCGCCGCGTCGTAGCGCGTGACCAGCACGTGCTTGGCGATCTGCTCGCCCTGCTCGGCGCGCATGGTGCGGGCGTCGAGCAGGCCGATGATGCGATCGGAATCGCGCACCGAGCTCACTTCCGGATTGGTGACGATGACCGCCTCGTCGGCAAAGCGCATGGCGAGCTGCGCGCCGCGCTCGATGCCGGCCGGGCTGTCGCAGAACACGTAGTCGAACACCGAGCGCAGCTTCTCGATGACCTGGCCGACGCCTTCCTCGGTCAGCGCGTCCTTGTCGCGCGTCTGCGAGGCCGGCAGCAGGAACAGCGTCTCCAGCCGCTTGTCGCGGATCAGCGCCTGAGACAGCTTGGCCGTGCCCTGGATGACGTTGACGAGGTCGAATACCACCCGCCGCTCGGCGCCCATGATCAGGTCGAGATTGCGCAGGCCGACGTCGAAATCGACGAGCGCCACCTTCTTGCCGGTCTTGGCCACGGCCGCACCGAGGGCCGCCGTCGAGGTGGTCTTGCCGACGCCCCCCTTGCCCGAGGTGACCACCACTACCTTGCCCATGAAAAATGCCTCCGTTGTTGTTGGTTTGTTGTTGTCCTGGCCGGCCGCCCGGCACTGAAATCCCGGCTGCTCACCGAAGCGGCTCGACGCGCAGCCCGTCGCCTTCGAGATAGGCCTGGACCGGCTTGCCGCGCGAAACGCCTTCCATCTCCTCGGCGGTGACGTACCAGCCGTCGACCGACAGAAGCTCGGCCTCGTTCTTGCGGCAGAAGATGCGCGCGCCGGTGTCGCCGAGCGCCCCCGCCGAAGCGCGCCCGCGCAGCGTGCCATAGACATGGATCGAGCCGGCGGCGACGATCTCCGAACCGGAAGCGACCGAGCCGAGCACGACGACATCGCCATGCGCATGCATGATCGTCTGGCCGGAACGGATCGGCGACTTGATCATCAGCGTCCCCGATTCGTATTGTGCGGCATGCGGCTCGCTTTCACCCGCCTTGCTTGCGCCAGCCTTGCCTTTGCCATCGCTGCCAGCATCCGCGCTCGCTTCCATGCCGTGGTCTGGCGCCCTGCCCTCGGCCTTGCCATCTGATCTGCCGGAATCCTCCTCCCGCGCCACCCCAGCCCCCTTGCGGCCGGGCAACAGCCCATCCGTCGTCGCCTCCTTGGCGCCGACGAGCAGCGGCGGCAGTTCGGCGCCGAGCGAAGCGCCTTCGAGTTCGATGGCATAGATGCGGATGCCGCGCGTCCCAAGCTCCGCCACCAGCGCAGCGATCTCGCTCGCCCCGGGTTTCAAAGCGTTGAGATCGAGCAGCACCGGGCGCCCGCTGAAATAACCCGGCGAGTTGCCGATCCAATGGTCCAACCCCTCCAGCCAAGCCGCCAAAGGCACTTCCGGGGTCAACGTGAAAGCGACGAAGGAACGGGCGCGAAAGCGAATGGATTTGGCCTCGAGGGGGGCGGCAAAGGTCACGGCTGGCGAATCCTTACTGAGAGGTAAACGCTAGCGAGGAAATGGTTAACGAATGGTTAATGAGGGAGATAACTACTTGGCAGCCCGCATGAAACAGGAGGGTCGGCTAACGCGGGCTGGGGATGCCAACTGGCGACACATTGTGCGTTTTGATAGGGGGCCGGAAGCCGAAGGTCTGGATTCGGGATGACTGGCCCAGAGAGCCGCCTGCGTATCCAACCTGCTTACCTGGGCGGCAGCAACTGCCATGAGCCACTTGTCAGCTTGACTGCGGGCGCATCACTTGTCGGCCTCCGATCTTTCACTCGGTGGGTAACGGCAGCAGATCAAGCCGCGGCACAAATTCCTCCAGCGAGTCGTCGAGCACCGGGGGTTCTTCCTCGGCCTCCTGCTTGGGCTCGACCATCAGGAGACCGATGACGACCAGTGCGAGAGAGGCCCAGGTCAGAGCTGGTATCGCCTCTCCAAGCAACAGCATACTCCAGCATATGCCGGCTGCTGTCCCTGCGTAGGCGTTCTGGCTGGCGAAGACAGCACCAGTGCTGGAGATCAGCAGAATGAAGAGCAGCATCGCCAAATTGCCTGCGGCAGCCATCAGCAAGACGATGACGCCAAGCCGACCGGCCAATAGATCAAACGGTATGAAGTCCTGATAAAAAGCGGCAAGTGGGATCAGCATCAGAACCGAGACAACGAGCGTGATGCCGAACAGGGCAACGTTATCGATGTTGGCGGGCTTGGACTCTGAGAGATAGATATCCTCGGCCGCATAAGTGACCGGGACTACAAGAGCAATGACAAGCCACACCCAACTGGTGGCCATTTCTCCGGGCTCTCCGTAGAGGAGAATGATGAAGATGCCGACGAGACCCAATCCAAGCCCTAAAAAGCGCTTCAAATTCGGAGCTTCGGTCCGCATCAGAGCGGCGAACAAGAAGACAGCAAATCCCTCGAGCACGATGACAATGGAGACGATAGAAGCTGGGAGCTTGCTTGCCACCCAATAGACCAGGACCTGGTTGATCACCGAGCTAATGAACGCAAAACCAAGGATGAACTTCCAATCCGCTCGCGTGAGATCCTTGAGGCTCGGCATTGTCTGTCGCTTCACACTAATCCCGATGCAGAATACAGCTCCGATGATATCAATGAAGATTGCCAATCCGACCGGATGAGCCTCAACGAGCGAAGCCATCTTAGAAAGTGGCACGACGATTCCCCATAACCCACCACATGCCAGCAGCAGTAGAGCGCCGCGAAACGTGCGAATATTCTGCCGCATCCTTCGCTCTCGCTCGTAGACCTTCTGGGCCATTGTTGCGAACACGGTGGCGAGCTTGCCGAGACCATCTGTACGGTTTGCCAAATCGCGGATGCCAAGCTTCGAAGGATTGAACCGCCCGGTCTCCAAGGTGGCGGCCGCCCTGGTCAGCTTGGCCACCTGCCGCAGATATTCCGTCTCAACGTCGCGGAGTCTTTTTTTCTCGATACAGGTGGCAACACGTGCCTTGAGTAGAGCGAGTTCAAAGTCCTTTGGCAGAAAGTCTTCCGCGCCAAGCTCGATGGCGCTTATCACGCTGCTCATTTCTTCATCGAGCGCCGAAATGACGATCACCGGCAGATCGCGAGTGGCTCGCGAAGACTTGAGGGCCTTGAGCACCTCGAAACCATCCATTTCGGGCATGACTATATCAAGGAGAACGAGGTCAAATGAATTCTGGGCAACCTGTTCGAGCGCCAGCTTGCCGCTCGCGACGGCTGTTGTTTCATGGCCGAGCGTTTGGATGGCTTTGCTGAGTTTCAGGCGCACAGTGCCTGAGTCATCGACTATGAGGACGCGCGCTCCCTCAGGTATGCGAGCCTCAGTTGCGCGAGCCTCAGGTGGTTGAGTCTCCGATACTATGCTCATTCTGATCCCCCTCTTTTCAAATCGGCAAGGCGCGAGCTGAGATCTTGTTTCGCCGTGTCGCACTCGCCCGCGATGAGTTCCACTTCCGTCGTGGCCCCGCTGGGCAGACCATCGCGGCAGGATTTTTCCATCGCCTCGCAAAGCGCGGAAAGCTGGTTCGCGCCGAAGTCCCGTGCGCTCGATTTCAGTGTATGGGCAGCCCGTCCAAGGCCTGAACGGTCGCCGGATTCTGCAGCGCGGCGCATCTGCTCGACGAGCAACGGGGATTCATTCAGAAAACTCTCAATGAGTTCGGCCAGAGAGTCTTGATCCCCACCTATGAGATCAAGGAGCTTGTCCAGAGCTTCCTGTGCAACAGCCATGACCAGACCTTTGTCGTCAGTTGTGCTTGGGCGCGCGTTTCAGCGAGGCGACCAACTCCTCCACTCGCAGCGGCTTGCTTAGGTAATCATCCATTCCAGCTTCCAGGTACCGCTCGCGGTCCCCGGCTATTGCATTGGCGGTAAGCGCCACGATGAAAGGCTGCAGCGAATCCCCGGAGCCTGATGAGCGGATCAACCTTGTGGCTTCGAGGCCGTCCATGTCCGGCATCTCGATATCCATCAGGATGACATCGTGTTGTCCCTTGGCGAATGACGAAATCGCCGTCTCTCCATCCACCGCCAAATCTACCTTGTAGCCAAGCCGTTCAAGCACCTTGGAGCCAATCTTCCGATTGGTGATGTTGTCATCAACCAGCAGGATCCGAAGCGGCAATTTTGTCGCCATTTCGCTATCGAGGAATGGCCCCTTGGGTTGATCAGGCTTGGTCGAACGCGTCGAAGCCTCGGCAAAGACCGACATGAAAGCATTGAGGAGTGGCGAGGGCTTGATCGGCTTAGGAAGCATGGCCGCAAATTTGATACTCTCAATATCCGCCCTGTTTCTCTCATCAAGGGGCACGAGGGAACTCAGCAATATCAGTGGAAGGTCACCGCTTTGACCAAGCCCACGTAATCGTTTGGCCAGTTCTATGCCGTCCATCTCGGGCATGTTCATGTCGAGCACGAGGGCGTCATAATTTTCGCCGCTCGAAATCCTCCTCAATGCGTCGAGGGGCGATTCAGTTGTGTGTGGTACCATTGCCCAGGATTGGGCCTGCAGAGACAAGATGCGCCGGTTGGTTGCGTTGTCGTCAACGATCAGCAACCGCTTACCCGCAAGTTCAACTTTGACCACAGACATTTGCGCTTGCCTGGGAGCGGGCGCAACGGCAGCGCGGATCGTGAAGAAGAATGTCGTACCCGACCCTTCAACACTTTCCACCCATACCTCCCCACCCATCAGTTCTGCCAGGCGTTTGCTAATCGCCAACCCTAGTCCGGTTCCGCCATAGCGCCGCGTCGTCGAGGCATCGACCTGGCTGAAGGACTTGAACAAGCGATCCAATCGGTCCTCGGGAATACCGATACCGGTATCGCGTACTGCAAACTGCAGGGTGCACAAGCCCTTTTCGCCTCCGCGGTGGGCTATCCCCGCGCCCTCAGCTGCGGGCAGAACTTTTGTCACCGATAGTACAATTTCACCCCGTTCGGTGAATTTCACAGCATTGTTGAGGAAATTGAGCAAAATCTGCCGCAGTCTGGTGCTGTCTGCGACAATCCCGTCAGGCGTACCGGGCTCCACCAGGTACGCTAGGTCGAGCCCCTTCTCCGCGGTCTTGGAGGCTACCAGGTCAATTGCGCTCTCAAGGCATTCCCGCAGTTCGAAGGGCCTTGGATCGAGCTCCAGCTTGCCGGCCTCAACTTTGGAGAAATCGAGTATGTCATTGATAATCGTTAGCAGTGCTTCGCCGCTGTGGCTGATGGTCTCGCTAATCTCCCGTTGTTCAGCGTCAAGGTTTGTACCAAGCAGCAAGTTGCTCATTCCGATCACGCCGTTCATTGGCGTGCGGATTTCGTGGCTCATCGTCGCCAGAAAAGAACTCTTCGCCTCATTTGCCGCCTCGGCCGCCTCCTTTGCCTGTTGCAGCGCAAGGGACAGCAGTTTGAGTTCGGTGAATAGCTGCGCGTTATGAAGGGCAGCGCCGGCGTTGGCTGCAATGGTAGAAAGCAAGCGGAGCGAGTCATCGGTAAAAATGCCCTCCCGCGTAGTACTCTGAACGCTGATAACTCCAAGCGTTCCTTGCGCCGTTTTGATCGGAACGCCGAGGTAGGACAAGGCATCCTTGCCGACGGGGGTCGCCCCGATCTGAGCGCCGCGTTCTGCCACATCCTGGTTGATGAGCAGCGGCTCGCCAGTCTCTATGATCTTGCTTGTCAGCCCTTCGCCAAGGGTGAGCGTGGTGAAGGCCTCGCCAAACTGATAGGGAAAATGGATTAGGTTGGTTTCCGGGTCAAGCAGAGCGACGTAGACAATATCGGCGTCGAAGATTTCCTGCATCTGGTTGCCGATCAACTGGATCGTGCTTTCGAGTTCCGACTCGGCGATGAGCGCTTGGCTGACCGTGCTGATGGCGCTCAGCTCGGCGGCGCGGGCTTCTGTCACCTTAAGGAGACGCTGAGTCTCGTCGAACAGGCGGGCATTGGCAATGGCAACGCCCATGTTGGAGGCGACCGTCTGCAGCAGGCGAACGTGGTTTTCGTCGAAGGCATTCTTCTGGTAGCTCTGTACACTGACGACACCCAGTGTTCTTTCACCGGAGTTGATCGGCACGCCTATGTAAGATGCGGTTCTATCCACTTCGTTGGGAAAATAAGCGCCAAGCTCTATTCCTTCCTCCTGAGTGCAAAAGACCAATGGCTTACCTGTTGCGATGATTTTCGACGACACTCCTATGCCTATTGGAAATGGCTCGATGACTCGGTACTTCCTAAAGTAGGCATAAGGGACATGGACCAGGCCGGACTCACTATCGTGTAACAGAATTTCACTGACCTCTGTGCCGAAGGCCTCTCGCACTTTGTCGCCCACGAGGCGAATAACCGTGTCCAGATTCAGCGACTTCGTCATCGCCTCGCCGACGCTGTTGAGAATGGCCAGTTCCTTTGCGCGGTCCTCTGTCACCTTCAGCAGTCGCTGGGTTTCGTCGAAAAGGTGGGCGTTGGCTATGGCGACGCCCATGCCCGATGAGAGTCCCTGCAACAGACGCACATGATCTTCATTGAAGACATTCTTCTCGTAGCTCTGTACGCTGACAACGCCCAGAATTTTGTCTCCGGCGATGATCGGCACAGCCAGGTAGGATTCGGTCCTGTCCTCCTCCGTAGGCATGAGAGCGCCCAACTCGATGTGTTGCTCGTTCGAGCCCAAAACCAGGGGTTTGCCAGACAGTATCACCTTGGAGGTCAGTCCTTCGCCCATCGCAAATGGTTCAGGGTCCTGATAATCCTTGTAGAACGCATAGGGCACGGAGATCAGATCAGATGATTCATCGCGCAACAGAATCTCAGTAACGTCTGTGCCAAATATTTCGCGCACCTTGTCACCGACGATGCGGGTCACTGTCTTGACATTCAGCGTTTTCGCCATCGCCTCGCCGACGCTATTGAGGATGGCCAGTTCCTTTGCGCGGTCCTCAGTCACTTTCAGCAGTCGCTGGGTTTCGTCGAAAAGGCGGGCGTTGGCGATTGCAACGCCCACGCTGGAGGAGAGCCCTTGCAGCAGACGCACATGATCTTCGCTGAATGCATTCTTCTGGTAACTCTGCACGCTCACGACGCCCAGAGTTCTGTCTCCGGCGATGATCGGCACCCCTATGTAGGATTCAGCTCGCTCATCTTCGGTGAGCGCAATGACACCCAACCCAAGGGCCTGCTCGAAAGTTCCGATGATCAACGGCTTTCCCGATAAGATGACCTTGGAGGTAAGGCCTCCACCCATGGTAAAAGGCTCCACCTCTACATAGTCCCGATAGAATGAATATGGGACAGTGATCTTGTCGGATATCCCATCACGCAACAGGATTTCAGTGATGTCCGCCCCGAACATTTCGCGCACTTTATCGCCGACGATGCGGGTCACTGTCTTGACATTCAGCGTCTTCGCCATCGCCTCGCCGACGCTGTTGAGTATGGCCAGTTCCTTTGTGCGTTCCTCCGCATGCATGAGCAGATGCTTGTTTTCAGCAGAAAGATGGTCAAGTTCAATTGACGCAGTCGCTTTGGCGATTTCCAGCTCGGCAATGTACCGGTTGGCGGATTCGAGTCGGCTAGTAAGGTCGATTTCCACTGAGTTCTGCATGTCGGTCTTTCCCCCGAAGGAACATTCCGCCAAAGGTTGAGCGGCATCCTTCCCCAACTGCCATCGTACATTAGCAAGCACTGTTACATGCCGAGCGCTTGATTGACAGTACCTGGCTCGCGTCTTTGCGCAGCCACTAGCCTGCGATGTCTGCTTCTGCCGCAAGTCGCGCCCTCACGGTCTTCACGAGCAATGTGCGCTTTCGCAGGCGGCCAAGCCTGCCGTAATGACCGAGATGGGCGCAAAGCTCCCATCCGAGAATGATGCAGAGAATGAGCCCTCCAAATGGATTTGCTGTTGTCTCTAGGTGGCGGCGATGCCGTGTCGTGTATCGCTATCGCTAACGCCAAGTACGGCAGGTTAGCCCATCACCGCCCCTTGAAATACTGCACCTCCCGCTCATGCTTCTCCGCCGCTTCGCGCGTGTCAAACGTGCCCAGGTTTCGCCGTTTGCCCGTCTTTTCGTCCTTCTTGCGCGAATAAAGGCGGTATTTTCCGTCCTTGAGTTTTCAGATCATTTTGCTTGTCCCTCATCGGGAGTTCGCCGCCTTTTGGTCGCGAGGTGGCGCGCGGCTTGCTCGATCGCGGCGCGGTCGTTGCCCAGTCGGTCGAGCAGTTCCTGCGCCTCGTCGCCCGATATGCCGGTGCGCACCGCCAGTTCCTCGACCGTCAGCACGTCGGAGCTGGCGATCTCGCGGGGCAGCGCATCGCCGGCCGTCAGCGGCAACGCCGCCTCGCGGTCGATCTCGGCCTCGGCCTGGTGCCAGTGCCGCTCGGGATCGCCGTGAATGCCGCCTTCGCGTTCCCAGATCTGGTATGCGCGCTCACGAATCTTGTCTTCCCTGTCGTTGTCCATCTTCATTCCTCCCTTGCGTCAGGAATGAACGCGCCGCCGATCCGAACGATCCAAACATTCTGCGTGATCGCTCGCCGGCCGCTGGAAAGAGCGCACGAGGCGCCATGCAAAGCCGGCCGTCTACTGGCGCTGGCGCCTACTGGCACTGGCGCCTGGGTCCGCCGGAATATGGCTGGTAGCTGTTGTCTTCCGGCCGGTAGGAGCGATAGCGGCTGAAGCAATAGTCGATGTGGTCGGCGGAAGCGCCGTCGTCTGTTGCGACATAGCTGCCCAAGCCCGGTGCGTTGTCCTCGACGTAGCTGGCGGCGGGCGGCTGCGCGACGCGGTCGGCGGCCTCGAAATAGGGCGAGATGCAGGGGCGCTGCTGCCCGCTGTAGGAAAGATAGCTGTTGTCGTCCGGGCGATAGGAGCGGTAGCGGTCGGCGCACCACCGGACATGGGAAGCCGGCAGCTCGGCCTGTTCGGCCGCTGAGGCCACCGAGCCGGTCACCGTGGGGTCAGGCGCCGCCGGCTGCGCCTTGGGGGCGATATCGGATGGCGCGGGCTGCTCGGCCGGCACCCGCTGCAGCTTCTGTGCCGCCTTGTCCACCGGCCGCGCTTTCTTGGTCCACAGTTCCGCCACGCTGACGGTTGGCCTTGCCTGGTGGGCGGGCTTGGCGGCAAGCAGCCAGGCCGCGAAGACCAGGCCGCTGCCGAAGACCGCAAGGGTCAGCACGAAGCCGCAGACCAGTCCCAAAATCGCTTTCACGCCACGCTCCTTGAGCCCTTGCTTATAGAATGCGGAGTATCAAGGCTGGTTCCGGGCAAGCGAGGGGCAAACGCGGCAAACTGACGGCAAAGCCGAGACCGCGAGGCGGAACGGCGCACTCCCGACGTTTCGGCGCCAAAGAAGAGGTAATACGCGCCGCGGCTCCCCCGAAAGGCCGGCAAACGGAGAGGCGAGAAGAGAGCCCAGACACATTCCAGAAACAAAATTCAACAGTTGGGAAAAACTGGCGAAAAGATGGGATGGCATAACCATCCCCGCGGCGGCGGGAAAAAACGGCCGCGGTACAGGCGAACGGGGTGGTGCCGGCAATGCAACGAGGTTCGAACGGTTGGATCGGCGCCCTGCTCGGCATGTCGCTCGCCGCCAGCAGCGCCGGATCGGTGCCCCTGCCCCGCGCCCATGCTCCCGAACAGGTGAACACGGAGCGGCCGATTTTGTAAAACCGGCGCCGCGCAAAGCCAGTCATCGCCGTCGGAACCCGGGTTCTTCCCTTTTGGAAGCGCCAGTCATTCCGCCTTCATCAACAACGGTCAAATCGTAGCGGCGGCGACAAGTGCCTGCCGGCGAGGCGGCATGATCGAAATGTGCCTGGCGCGGCCAGGATGAGAAAGTTTTGGACATGGATCACGGTGTCGATATCGCCGAACTGGACAGGGAAGTCGCAAGATCGGGCGGAGAGCCCGAGCGGGGCGGCCTGGACGGCGTCGATGCACTTGTAAAGATCGCGCCGAGGGCCGTTGCGCGCACCCAGATACTGACGGGGGCCGATTTCGCCGGGGAAGGTCAACCCGGCGAGCGCCTCGACATGGTCTTCGGGCAGCTCGCGCAGACATTTGCGTCCGCACCCGCGGTGATCTGCGAAGGACGCGTCTGGACCTATCGCGAACTGGACCGGCGGGCCAACCAGTTCGCCCGCCTGCTGGTCGAGCGCGGCGTGCGGCCTGGCGGCAGGGTGGCGCTGCTTCTGGACCGTTCCGCCGACACCTATGTCGCGCTGCTCGCGGTGATGAAGGCAGGAGCGGCCTTCGTGCCGCTCGCCACCGCGTTCCCCGCGGAGCGGATGACGCTCATCATCGAAGACGCCAATGTGGAGCTGGTCGTCACGCTCGCCGCCTATGCGTCCCGCGCCGAGGAACTGCCCGTTCCCCATGTGCTGATCGACACGGCCGCCGCCGAAATCTCGGCGCAGCCCGAGGCGCCGCTGCGCGAAAACGGGGGGCAGCCCGACGACACCTGCTACATCCTCTACACCTCTGGCACCACCGGCCGGCCGAAAGGCGTGGCTATCAGCCATCGGAGCTTTGTCAACTTCATACGCGTCGCCGCCGCGTCCTACGGATACCGGCCGGGCGATCGCGTCTATCAGGGCATGACCATCGCCTTCGACTTTTCCGCCGAGGAGATATGGGTGCCGTTCGCCGCCGGTGCGACCGTCGTGCCGGCGCCTGGCCCGCTGACCCTGGTTGGCGAGGAACTCGCCGATTTCCTGCGGCACAATGAAGTGACCTGCATGGCCTGCAGCCCGACCCTGCTGTCCTCAATCGAAAGCGACGTGCCGAGCCTGCGCATGCTGCTGGTGGGCGGCGAAGCCTGCCCGCACAATCTGGTGGTGCGCTGGTCGCGGCCGGGGCGGCGGATCCTCAATACCTATGGCCCTACCGAGGCGACCGTCACGGCCACCATGGGCATGCTCACGCCCGATATGCCGGTGACCATCGGCGCGCCGCTGCCCACCTATTCGATCGTCATTCTCGACCCTTCGGTCCCAGCGCTGGCCGAACCCGGCGAATTGGGCGAAATCGGCATCGCCGGCATCGGCTTGGCGGTGGGTTATCTCAACAGGCCCGACCTGACCGAACAGAAATTCATCGCCGATTTCCTCGACCTGCCGAACAATCCGTCGCGGCGCATTTACCGGACGGGCGACCTTGGCCTGATCAACGACGACGGCGAGATCGAGTATCGCGGGCGCATAGACACCCAGGTGAAGATCCGCGGATACCGCATCGAACTCGGCGAGATCGAGGCGGTGCTGATGGACCAGCCCGCGATCGCGCAGGCCGCCGTCACCACCTGGGAGATCGAGCCCGGCCGCGTGGAACTGGTCGCCTATTACGCGCCCAGGACCGGGCTGCCGCCGATCTCGCGCGCCGATCTCGCCCGCGAGCTGAAGCGCCGCCTGCCGGACTACATGGTGCCGTCCTACCTCGAGGAATTGCCGGCGATCCCGATGACGGTCTCCAACAAGGCCGACCTTCGCCGCCTTCCCAAGCCGACAAGCGTCCGGGTTTCGGCCGAGGGCACGATGGTGCGGCCCGGCAATGACGACGAGCGTTTCCTGGCGGACGCGCTGGCCACGGTGCTGAAATTCGACGCGGTGTCGGTCGAGGACAATTTCTTCGACGATCTCGGCGCCAATTCGCTGCTGATGGCCCATTTCTGCGCGCGCGTGCGCACCAGGAAGGAATGGGCGACCGCGTCGATGCGCGACATCTATCTCTACCCGACCGTGGCGCTTCTGGCCAAGCACCTGAGCGCTCCGGAAGAGATGACGACGGCCACCAACAAGCCTGTCCTCACCCGCCAGGCTTCGAACCTTGCCTACTGGACCTGCGGCGCCGCACAGCTCCTGTTCTACGGACTCTACAGCTATGGCTCGTTGTGGGCGATCAACGACGGCCTAAACTGGATGTATGAAGCGCTCGACGACCCGCTTCAGCTCTATCTGCGCTGCGTGGTGCTTTCGGCGGGCGTCTTCTTCGGCATGTCGGGCTTTGCCGTCCTTGCAAAATGGGTGCTGGTCGGCCGCTGGAAGGCCGAAGCGTTTCCCATCTGGGGCCTGCGTTACTATCGCTTCTGGGTCGTGAAAACCTTGATCCGCACCGCGCCGGTCGTGCTGTTCCGCGGCAGCCCGCTCTACAGTGTCTACCTGCAGCTTCTCGGCACCAGGATCGGGAAGAACGCCGTCATCGAATCCCGTTCCGTGCCGGTTTGCACCGATCTCATTTCGATCGGCGCCAACACGATCCTGCGCAAGGAATCGATGATCCTCGGCTACCGCGCCCAGTCCGGCTATATCCATACCGGGTCGCTGACCATCGGCCGCGATGCCTTCGTCGGCGTCGGCTGCACGCTTGATATCGACACCAGCATCGGCGACGGCGGCCAGCTCGGCCATTCGTCCTCGCTGCAGCGCGGGCAAAGCATCCCGGATGGCGAACACTGGCATGGATCGCCGGCCGTGCCGACCACGGCGGATTATTGCAAGGTGCGCAATGTAAACCCTTCCAATGTCCGGCGCTTCCTGTTCGAAGCCGTCCAGTTGGTGGGGTTGTTTGCCATCGTCACGCCGCTGCCGCTGCTGTTCCACAGCTATTGGGAAAATGTCGGCGACGACTATCAGGAGACGATCGGCGTTGTCGCGATCGGCACCACGGTCACCCTTTTCGGATATATCGCGGCGGCCTTCCTCGCCGCGACGGTGGTGCCGCGCTTGATTAGCCTGGTGCTGAAGCCAGGCCGCACCTATACGCTCTACGGCTTCCGCTACTGGCTGCAGACCGTCGCCGAATTCTCCAGCAATTCGCGGGTGCTCGGCCTGCTGTTCGGCGACAGCTCGGCCATCGTCCATTACATCAGGGCCATCGGCTGGAACCTCAACACGGTGGTGCAGACCGGCTCGAACTTCGGCAGCAACCAGCAGCACGAAAACCCGCTTCTGTGCGAGATCGGCACCGAAACCATGGTGTCGGACGGGCTGTTCATGATCAACATGCACAAATCCGCCACCGCGTTCCAGCTCGAGCGCACGAGGATCGGCGAGCGCAATTATCTCGGCAACAACATCTACTATCCGCCGGACGGGCGCACCGGCGACAACTGCCTGCTCGGCACCAAGGTGATGATCCCCATCGATGGCCCGCTGCGCGAGAATGTCGGGCTCCTCGGTTCGCCTGCTTTCGAGATCCCCCGCATGGTCAACCGCGACAAGGAGCTTATCGCCGGCGTCGGCGAGAACGACCGGCGCCAGCGCATCCCGCTCAAGAACCGCCACAATATGGTGACGGTGCTGCTGTTCGTGGCGACGCAATGGGCCATGCTGTTCGTCACGCTGGCTATCTGGGACCGGGCGCTGAACTACTATACCGAATGGGCGGAGGTAGCCCTCTTCGTCGCCGTGCTCCTGACCTCGGCAATCACCATTCCGTTCTACATACTGGTCGAGCGGGCAAGCCTTGGCTTCGGCAGGCTGAAGCCGCAGATGACGACGATCTACGACGTCGCGTTCTGGCGCCACGAACGCCACTGGAAGCTCGCGGATTCGCCCATCGTGCGCCTGTTCAGCGGTACGCCGTTCCGGCCGATGATCCTGCGCCTGCTGGGCGTCAAGGTGGGCAAGAGGGTCTATGACGGCGGCAGCAACCTGACCGAGCGTTCGCTGGTGGAGATTGGCGACGACGTCACCCTCAACGAGGGCTGCGTCATCCAGGCCCATTCGCTGGAAGAAGGCGCGTTCAAATCCGATTTCATCCGCATCGGCAAGGGCTGCACGCTCGGGCCTTCCGCTTTTGTCCATTACGGCGTCGTGATGGGCGAAGGCTCGGTGGCCGATGCCGATGCCTTCGTGATGAAAGGCGAGGAGCTGGAGCCCTACTCCATATGGCGGGGCAACCCGGCCAAGCTCCATCGCTTCGTCACTCCGGTCGCGGACGCCGGCTCCGGGACTGCGGCTTGAAGACCGCAGAAATCCGCCTCGTTGCCGTGACCGAGGCCAACCGGGCTTTGGTCGAGGCTCTGAAGCTTGCTCCAGGACAAATGGATTTCGTCGCCAGCAATGCGGACTCGCTCGCGGAAGCCGAAACCGACGAGGACGCCCGGCCGCGCGTTGTGATGGCCGGGGATCGGGTTGTCGGGTTCCTGATGTACGACGCATCGGAAGACGTGGCGCTGATCTACCGCTTCATGATCGACCGCGCCCACCAGGGCAAAGGCTACGGCAGGGCCGCGCTGCGCGAAGTGCTGGGTGAGATCGGAAATCTCGGCCATATCACGCAGGTTTCGATCGGTTACGAACCGGAGAATGAAGCGGCACGCCAGCTCTATGGTGCCGCCGGTTTCGTCGAACAGGGGCTGGACGAAGACGGGGAAATGATCGCTGTCCTGCCGGTGGGCGATCGTTGACGCCGCCAGGCTCCTCCACCGCGACATCGTGCGACGAAACAGCCCTGCTGCGGGCCATGGCCGCGATCGCGCCGAACGGTGTCCGCATCGGCTGCCGCTCGATCCGCGAGGGCGATGAAGCCCATCTGCTGCCTGGGGAAGCGCGTTCCATCCGCGCGCGTCAGCCGGCCATGCGGCGCGCCAGCGGTGCCGCGCGCTGGATCGCGCACGGGCTGCTGGCGGATATGGGCGTCAGCGATTTCGCCATCCTGCGCGCGCCGTCCGGCGCGCCGGTCTGGCCCGAGGGAATGACCGGTTCGCTGGCTCACGACAACGAGATGGCCGTGGCTGCGGTTGCGCCTCTTTCCAGCATCGGCTCGCTGGGGATCGACGTCGAGCCCGCCCAGCCCTTGCCCGACGACATATTAGCGCTCGTCGCAACCCCCGCGGACCGGGCGGAGGCGGCAGACCGGCATCTCGCCGGCCGCATCCTCTTCTCAGCCAAGGAAGCCGTCTACAAGGCTGTATTTCAGCTTGATCGCCAGGTCCTCGGCTATGAGGACATCACCGTGGACCTCGGCGCAGGCCGCGCAATGACTAGCGCGGGCCGCACGGCGCGCCTTGCATACTGCGTTGCTCCACATGTGGTCGTTTTGGCCTTTGTCGATGAAGGTGCGGATTAGGCTGGCGGCTCCATTATCCAGTAACAGCATCCTGACGTCACGACCGCCGACTGTCCTCCCCGACGATCTCCGCATAGGTCCGGACCTCGCCGTCCTGCCCGCGAATCCGCCATGCTTCGCCGTCGTGTCCCTCGACGTAACAAGGCCCGAGCGGCACCTTGCCGCCGCCTTCCGGCAGGTCGATGACATAGGTGGGATTGCAGATGCCCGACAGAAGCCGGCGCAGCGCACCGGCAAGCGCCCGGCCCTCGGCAATGGTGGTGCGCCGGTGCGCCATACCGCGCGCGAGGTCGCCATGATGCAGGTAATAGGGCTTGACGCCGAGCCGGTACATCAGCTCGCGGCAGAGCTCCTCGAGCACTTCGACGCTGTCGTTGACGCCCTTGAGCAGGACGCTCTGGTTGAGCAGCACGAAGCCCGCATGCCGCATGATGCGGCAGGCCGCTTCCGCTGCGTCGGTGATCTCGCGCGGATGGTTGAAATGCGTGACGACGGTGACCATCAGCCGGCCTTGCAGCGCCGCGACCAGCCCTGGCGTGATGCGCGAAGGCAATGCCACCGGCACGCGCGTGTGGATGCGTAGCAGCCGCACATGGGGGATCGCCTCGATGCCGGCGCGGATTTCCGCCAGCGCCTTGTCCGACAGCGAGAGCGGATCGCCGCCGGTCAGGATCACCTCGCGGATCTCGGGATGATCGGCGATATAGGCGAGCGCCAGCTTCAGCGCCTCGCGCGTATAGCCACGGCCGATCGAGGTCAGCGATTCCTTACGGAAGCAGAACCGGCAATAGACTGCGCATTGGTAGGTCGGGAACAACAGCACCCGGTCGGCATGGCGATGCGTCAGCCGAGGCACCGGGCTGAATTCATGATCGGCGATCGGATCGTCGAGCTCACCTTCCTGCTCGACCAGTTCATCCGTCGACGGGATGACCTGCGCCCGGATCGGATCGGCGGGGTCGTTCCAGTCGATCAGGTCGAGATAGGCTTTGGGAATGCGAACCTTGTGGTTCGCCGCCGCTCGTTGCGCGGCTTCACGCTCGGCCGGCGACAGCGGCAGCGAGGCGAGATCGCGGACCTGGCGGACGCCGGCGCGGACATCGTCCTGCCAGGTGGTATCATGGCTGCGCTCGATAGCGTCATAGAGGTTGGCGTCTGTAGTCATCAGGGTCTCGATGGTAGTTTCTGACGGAGCTATCAGCCGGATGGCCAGCGGGGTCAACCGTCCGCTTGCCGCGGACCCCTAGCATTCCGTCCCGCCGGGGTAGGACAAAATGCCAGCCGGCGGCGAAAACGGGTGATCGTCGATATCGAGTTCATGTCCTGCGAGCCCCATAGGTATTTGCGCAAAAAGGCCTTACCCTGCGCAGCCTGGGACTTCGGGGAAACGAAATGGATCTCAGCACAGGCCATGGCTACCTGCTCATCGGCGGCCTCATCCTGGTCGGAGCCGGGCTGCTGATCCTGTCGCTGATCGTCAATCTGCGCGTCGCCCGCAGTGTGCGCGACGACGTGCGCCATCGCGAAAAGCTCTTGGAATACTACCGCAACATCTTTTCGCAGCTGGGCGTGATCCTGATCGGCATCGGCGTGTCGCTGTTCATCTTCTTTTTCCAGCAGAACTATCAAGACCAGCGCAGGCGCGAGACGGAACTCCAGCAGGTCATGGCCAAGCTGGCTGCGCGCATCGCCCGCGGCACTCATGTTGTCGGGTCGCTTGGCGAATTCGACGCGCTCCTGGATAAGGGCGGGGCCTATGTCAGCCCCGAACTTGGCGGAACCAACGCCGCGATCAGCGCGCAGGGAACGGAGCTCGGCAAGCAGGTCGGCGAGATCCTGCTGGTCGAGCGCGACTCCGACGTCCGGGACTTCGACGTCCTCAACCTGTCGCGCGATCTGGAGTCGTCGTTCGTCGTCAACGAGCTCGATCCAACGCTGTGGTTCGACGTCGTGCGAGACGAGAGCGAGATCAAATATGCCACCACCCAACTCGCCCTCGACTACAAGGACCTGCACGATGCGATCGGCGACGAGCTGGTCGAGGTTGCGATCGCCAATCCTGAAACCGAGCGCAAGATCAAGCACGAGGTGCTCGACATCTTCTACGATGCCGACCTCCTGCGCCAGCGCAGCAGGCGATTTCTCGGCCGTGCGTGCTGGCTCTTCAGCCACGGGCGCAGCTTTGTCGGTCTTGCGGCGGTCGATGAGATCGAAGCCGATGCGAGGTCGCATCAGGAATGGATCGACCGCTCGAAATCCTTGCTGACGCAGGCGAAGTCGGGCAGCGGCGATTGCTTCAACCTGCTCCAGTACCGCCCGGCATCCTGAGCGCGAGCCGGCGGCGCCGTTCGATTTGAAAATCAATCACCCACGCGTTGCAGCGTGCCGAGATGATTGTCGTCGAGAAAACCTATGGTCATGGCCGCCGCCTTACCGTCAGGGCCAACGACGAAACTTACCCCCGAAGGCCTGTCCGGCGTCTCGGCATCGGGGAAGGTCACGAAAAGATCGCCGTCGAAATGAGTCAACGAATAGGACCGGGCGCCTGCCGGGCCCACCTTGAGCACAAGGTCGTCTCCCGCTTTCAACACGACCGCGTCGCCAATGAAGTCGTTGGCGTAGCGGCCGGCATAGGCACTGGCCGGGCCGGCCGGCCTCGCTGGAGACGGCGATACGGCATAGGTGGCCTTGGCTGCCGCGACCGCCGGGCCGAAGAGGCCTGCATAGGTATCATCCCACGCCTTGATCCAGTCCTTCTCCACCTTGCCGTCGAAGACGAGGTCGGAGAAGCTGTCGGACAATCCCTCCGGCAGGCCTGTAGGAAAGGCGTTGGCGACGATGACGATGCCCAGCTTCTCCTTTGGGAAGACTGTCACCAGTGTGCGCGCGCCGACGCTGAAGGCTCCGGCATGGCCCCAGCTCAGGCCGTGCCTGCCGAATTCGACATTCCACCCGAGGCCGTAGAACGATGCGCCGCCGGACACGGGATTGTTGCCGCGCGCCATCAGCGGAACGTGCGTCTGGCCCAGCGCATCGGCAGCAATCAGCGTCTTGCCGGCATAGGCGCCGTTGCCCAGGATAAGGCGCACCCATTGCGAGAGGTCACGTGCAGTGGAGCTAACGCCGCCGGCGGGCGCCTGCGCATCTGGATCGCGCTCAATCTTGGCGGCCCAGGCGCCATCGACCCTGACGTGGAGCGCGGCGCGGTTGGCGTGCTTGACGAAGTCCGAATGGCGGGAACTGGTCGAGGCCATGCCAAGCGGACGGTAGAGCTTCTCTTCGGCGACCTCCTCCCAGGGCTTGCCCGTCGGCGTCGCGGCCGCCACGGCACCCTCGGTTAATCCGAAATTACTGTAGGAGTATCCGGCGCGAAAGCTCGACGATGGCGGCACGAAGCGCAGGCGATGCAGGATCTGAGCGCGGTCGTAGCCAATGTCCTCGAGATCGTCTCCGGCGGTGCCCGGAAGCCCGCTGCGATGCGAAAACAGGTCGCGGACGGTGAGTTGGCCTGCCGGATAAGGATCGGCCAGCCGGAAGGCCGGATCGAGGTCGCGATCTTCGAATCCCAGGAGACGATTCCGTCGCTGACCAGAGCCGCCACGACGGTGGCGGAGACCGGTTTGGAAAGGGACGCGATCTGGAACACCGTGTCGGCGTCGACGGCTCCGGGCTTGCCGACCTGGCGATGCCCGAAACCTTTAAGGAAGATCACCTCGTCATCGTGCACCACGCCGATGGCGAGCCCGGGTACGGCACCATCGTCAACGGCGGCCTCGGCGAGCGCTTGGAGCTCCGACAGGGCAGCAGAGATCCGCTCGGCCGTGATGGTGTCGGCTGGCGCCGCATGCGGCCAAAGCACCATGGCGGCGATGAAGGCCCAAATCCTCCAATGCCAAATCGTCCAATGCCAAGCTCTCGAATAGCAGAGATTCCGATCTGGCCGCACGCGCCAACCTCCCCCAGGCATTCACCTGGCCATCATACAGGTCCGTCCGGGTGAGGCCAGCCTTCTCCGCGATCCGCCATCCGGCAGCCAGCATTGCCGACTGGGCCACGGATCGGTGGCGACGATTTCACGTACCCGCGAAATCCGGCGCGGCTTGCCGAAAGAGGGCCGAGCCGCGCCCGGAGACGAGGCGCCGAGCATTCCCCCTGTGGCAGCAGAGATTGGCAGCTTCAGCTCCGCCGCTCTCGGCCCGGCGCATCACGCCATCGCCACAAAGGCACTTTCAATCGTCTCGAAATTCAAATCCGGATAAAATGTCCCGGCTTCCGGGGTGGCCGTCTCCAGCGCGGTCTCGCCGCGGATCCAGAACGCCCGGAGCAAGCCGAGACCCGGGACCGCCGCGATCATCGCGTCCAGTTCGGCGGCGCTCTGGTGCATGATGCGCGGCGAGCGTCCGCTCACCTGGCGCCACAGGTCGATCATCGCGCCTTGGGTGATCCTGTTCTGGGCGATCCGGATTTCGCGGCGGACGGCACCGGGATCGTCCAGCGCGCGCATGGTCACAGCGGCGATATCCTTTTCGCTGACGAACGTAGCCGGCACATTGCCGTCGCCGTAGAGCGTCACCTCGTCAGGCGGCAGCACCGGCGAGCCGAAGCGCGTCAAGTCGCCCAGCGTCGCCACCCAGGTCGAAAAGAAGCCATTGGTGTAGATCACCGTATAGGGAAGATCGGCCGCCTTGACCGCGTCGAAGACGGCTCTCTTGATGTCGAGCGGCGCGATCGAGCCCGGTGCGGCGGCGGCAAAATCGAGGCCGAAGCCGGCGGAAGGCACAAAGCGGGAGACACCCGCGTCCTTGACCGCGCGCACCAGGGTCATCTCGCTGGCCGAGTCCACATGCACCGAGCTGATCACGCGGTCGACCTGGCCCACGGCACGCACAAGGCTGTCGTAGTCGTCCAGATCGCCGACATGCACCGTGGCGCCGAGCTCTCTCAGCGGACCCACCCGCTCTTCATTGCCTGCCGTCGCGGGCCGAACCAGGACATGCAGTCGATCGCCATGGCGCGCGCTGGCCTTCGCCATCTCGCTGCCCAGAAGTCCCGTCGCGCCGATGATCAGGGTGCTGGTCATATCGCCCTCCCGCCGCGCAGGATGGAACCGTCCCAGTCGCGTTCCAGGCCGATGTCTTGCAAACGGCGGTCGGAAAAGCGTGAAAGGCGGCTTAGTATGCGGCGGCGCTCGAACGCTGCCGAAGTTCGAATGGCAAGGCCGCTTACTGCGGCGCTGACGGTTGCAAGGGTGGGGGTCATTGTTCGTCTCCTGCGGCTAGGCGCAAGCGTGCCGACGCCGCCCCAACGGGACGAGCATGACGGTTGCTCACACTGTTTCTGGTCGTTCAGCGCATCGGTGAAAGAGAAACCACGATGTAAGTGCGCCGATGCAGCCAAATATCAGGCATTCCGGACTGGACGACAAACGACTCTTTGTGCAGGATTTGTGAGCAACACTCACAGGTAGTGACAATGCCGCGCAAATTGCCGCCCCTCACCGCTTTGCCCGCCTTCGACGCAGCCGCCAGGTATCTGAGTTTTTCCAAGGCGGCGAACGAGCTCAACGTCACCCATGGCGCGATCAGTCGGGCCATCCGCAACATCGAGGACAGGCTGGGCGTCCGGCTTTTCGATCGCGGGACGAGATCCGTGCGCCTGACCAGCGTGGGTGTGGCTTACGCGACGCAGGTCGGCAAGGCGCTGGACCAGATCGCCGCCGCCACGATCGCGGCTGCGCCCGACCGCTCGACGGGGATCCTGAATGTCAGCACATCCGACGGTTTCGCCGGCCGCTGGCTGGTGCCGAGGCTGCACCGCTTCCATCGCGCCAACACGGACATCGACGTGCGGCTCTCCACCTCCGGCGTGCTTGCCGACTTCGTCAGCGACGGCATCGACATCGCCATCCGCTACGGCAAGGGTGGCTATACCGGCGTGACGGCGGAATTTCTCGCCGACGAAGAGGTCTTCCCCGTCTGCAGCCCGGAACTTCTGCAGGGTGAACATCCGCTGCGCCGGCCCGAGGACCTGCGGCATCACAAGCTGATCCATGACGCCTTTCGCATCGACTGGGCGGCCTGGCTGGAGCACGCCGGCGTTAGCGATGTCGACCCCAAACGCGGTGTGCGCTTCGATTCCGCCACATTCGCGGTCGAGGCGGCGGTGCATGGCGAAGGCGTGCTGCTGGGCCGAAGCGCGCTTGTGTCGGCCGATCTCGCGGCAGGCAGGCTGGTTCGTCCCTTCGACGCCGCGCTGAAATCCGCCGCGCGCTACTACGTCGTCTATCCCGAAGGCGCACTGCGCCAGCGAAAGATCAGGGCGTTCCGCGACTGGCTGTTCGCCGAAGTGGCGGCCGACTGGATTGGCGAGAAGAAGGCCGATTGATGGGCGACGCAGACCCCCACCCCGCTGCTTCGCAGCGACCCTCCCCACAAGGGGGAGGGTGAGAAAGCAAAGCTCGGCCCATGCACTACTCTTTCGCGCGATAGGCTTCCGGCACGACAAACACTTCGTCGGCCCGGCCATAGCCGCCGTCGGCGACTTCCTCCACCAGCACCATCGTATAGGGCCGGACGGCTTCGCCGAAAAAATCGACGAACATCGCGGTCGTTCGATGGATGAGGTCTTCCTTTTGCGCCTTGGAGAGGGCCGCTTGCGGCATCTTGATGTTGGCGAATGGCATGATCGTTTCCTTGTTTCTTGCGGGTTTCTACATCTGGGATGAAACAGCCCGGCAGGGCCGATCCGTCATGGGTTGGCTGCCGCCTGCTCAGACCGCGCCGCCATTGGCGCGGATGACTTGGCCGTTGACCCAGCCACTGTCCGGCCCGGCCAGGAATGAGACCAGTCCGGCAATGTCGTCGGGCCGGCCGAGCCGGCCGAGCGGGATCAGTCTGCCGATCGCTTCGATCTGCGCCTCGTTCTTGCCGTTCAGGAACAGGGCGGTCTCGACCGGTCCGGGCGCCACCGCGTTGACGGTGACGCGGCGCGCGCCGAGTTCTTTGGCCAGGATATGGGTCATCGCCTCGACGCCCGCCTTGGTGGCGGCGTAGACGCCGTAACCCGGCTGATAGAAGCCGACGACGCTGCTGGAAAAATTGATGATGCGCCCGCCGTCGCGAAGCCGGCGCGCGCCTTCCCGCATGCCGCGAAACACGCCGCCGAGATTGACCGCGATTTGCATATCGAACGAAGCGTCATCGGTCTCGGCGATCGGCGACGTCTTGATGATCCCGGCATTGTTGACGAGGATGTCGATGCCGCCGAATGCCTTCTCGCCGGCATCGAAAAGCGCCGCGATGCCGGCCGGATAGGCGATATCGGCCTGAACGGCGATCGCCTTGCCGCCGTCGGCTTCGATCGAACGCACAAGCTCTTCAGCCTCCGCGCGTCCCCGTGCATAGTTGACGACGACGGCCACGCCGTCGCGGGCGAGCCGCTGTGCGATGGCCGCGCCGATGCCCTTGGAAGAGCCGGTCACGATCGCCGCTTTGGTTTGATCTGTCATGGACGTGTCTCCGCTTGGTTGGTGACGCGGATATAGGCGGAGCCGTGTTCCGGATAATCATTCGCCCATTGACATCACTATTCGGGAACTGCGAACAAATGCCATGGATCGGCTGGACACGATGCGGCTCTTCGTCCGCGTTCTGGAGCGGCGCAGCTTCACCGCTGCCGCAGCCGATCTCGGCCTGCCGCGTTCGACCGCAACGGAAGCGATCCGGCGGCTCGAAGCGCATCTCGGCGCGCGCCTGCTGGAGCGAACGACGCGGCAGGTGAACGCCACGCAGGACGGCGAAGCCTACTATCGGCGCTGCCTGTCGATTCTTGCCGAGATCGAGGATGCCGAGGCCGTTTTCCGCCATGCCGAACCGTTCGGCCTACTGCGCATCGACGCCAGCACGCTGCTCACCCGCACATTCCTGTTGCCTCGTCTGCCCGAGTTCCTCGCCCGCTATCCCCGCGTCGATCTGCAGATCGGCCAAAGCGACCGGCTGGTCGATCTCGTGCGCGAAGGTGTCGACTGCGTGATACGCGTCGGCGACCCGCCCGACAGCGGCATGATCATGCGCCGCTTGGCGATGATCCGCGAGATCACCTGCGCCAGTCCGGCCTATCTCGAACGGCACGGCACGCCCGCCTCCCCCGATGCGCTCGACGGCCATCAGGCGGTGGGGTTCGTCTCCTCGCGAACCGGCGAGGTGCTTGCTTTCGAATTTACGGTGGGCGGAAAAATTCTTGAGGTCCGGTTGCCAGCCCGCGTCGCCGCCAACAATTCCGACACCGCCGCCGACCTGGCGCGGCTTGGCCTCGGCCTCATCCAGGCGCCGCGCTATCGCTTCGAGAAGGACCTGGCCGATGGAACGCTCATCGAGGTGCTGGCCGACTATCCGCCTTCGCCGACGCTGCTGTCGGCGCTCTACCCGCAGAACAGGCAGCTCTCGCCGCGCCTTCGCGTCTTCCTCGACTGGGCATCGCGGATCTTCGCCGAAGCGAACCTGTAGGAGGAGGCAAATTGCACGGCACGTTGCCCGGCCGTCGCCGTACCCGTTGCAGATCGATCTCCACGAGGTTATGTAGGTCATGTCGGAAAAGGCAGACTTGGTTTGGTAAGCCCAAGTCCTTTCGGTAACGAAAGCTCTGGTCTTTGGCTTCGTGCACAAGATCCCCACGACGAACATCGGACGCTTCTCAAGCGTCCAATCGTTCGTCCGTGTGGTGTTCAAGCTCGAGGAACGCTCCGGTCGAACATCGACCAAGGAGTATTCCATGCACGAACGACAGTTCCCCTTTTACGACGTTGTAATCTCCGGTGCCGGTCCCGTCGGCCTGTTGCTCGCCTGTGAGCTGCGCCTCGCGGGCCTCTCGGTCCTGGTGCTGGAGCAGGCCGAGGACCCGCGCTCTCCCCTGAAGCGACTTCCATTCGGCATGCGTGGCCTTTCGGTGCCCACCGTCGAGGCCCTCTACCGTCGCGGATTGCTGGACGACGTCACGGCGCCGCAACGCGCAAACGACCACTCGGGCAGCAGTGCTTCGGCTACCGCGCATTGGATGCAGCAGCCGCGTCGCCCGGGCGGCCATTTCGCCGGCATCCAGTTTTATCACGACAGCATCGACACCTCGAAATGGCAGTATCGCCTGCCGAGCCCGGCCGGCGGCAGCATGGCGATCGAGATGGAGGATCTCGAATCGGCCTTGGTCAATCGCGCAAGCGCGATGGGTGTCGAGATCAGGCGCGGTCTCGGCGTCGAGGACTTCGACCAGTCGAACGAGGACGTGGCCATTCGCGCTGCTGGTGAGGCTTTTCGTGGACGCTGGCTCGTCGGATGCGACGGCGGCCGCAGCACGGTTCGCAAGGCCGGCGGCTTCGAGTTCGTCGGCACCGATCCCGAATTCACCGGCTATTCCGTTGAAGTCGAGATGGCCGATCCAGATGGGCTGCGCCTGGGCCGCCACTACACGCCGGCGGGCATGTATACGTATTCGCGGCCCGGGACGATCGCAATGGTCGAGTTCGACGGAGGCGCTTTCCACAGAACCCAGCCGATCACGCTTGAGCATGTGCAGGCGGTGTTGCGCCGCGTCTCCGGTGCCGAGATCACCGTGGCGGCCCTCCAGTCTGCCACGACCTGGACGGATCGCGCCTACCAGGCGACCGCATACCGCAGGGGCCGGGTGCTGCTCGCCGGCGACGCCGCGCACATCCATTCTCCCTTGGGTGGCCAGGGCCTCAATCTCGGGCTTGGCGACGCGATGAACCTAGGCTGGAAGCTTGCTGCCACCATCCGCGGCCGCGCGCCGGCCGGTCTGCTCGACAGCTACTGGAGCGAACGGCATCCGGTGGGAGCGCAGGTCCTTGACTGGTCACGTGCCCAGGTAGCGCTCATGCGGCCGAGCCGGAGTTCGCGCGCGCTCGAAGCCATCATCCGCGATCTCATCGACACGCGCGACGGCGCGACATATTTCGCCGAGCGCGTGTGGGGCGTTTCTCTCCATTACGATCCCGGCGGCAGCCACGAGCTGGTGGGCCGCAGCGCGCCCGATTTCGAGTTGGCCGACGGGACGAGGCTCGGCGAACGCCTCAAGAAGGGGCACGGCCTGCTTCTTGATTTCGACTCTCGCTCTCCCCTTCAGGCGCTTGCAAGCCGCTGGAGGGAGCGGATCACCTATGTCGCGGGCGACGCCAAGGATCGGTTGGGCCTGAGCGCCGTGCTCGTGCGCCCCGATGGCTTCGTCGCCTGGGCCGCCGACGCTGCCCCTGACCCCGAAGAAGCTGCTCAGGCTGCGTGGCGATGGTTTGGCGAACCCGAATAGCGGGAGCAGCCATGCAGGCACCTCCGCTTCGTCTCGGAGGCGGATCGTGGCTAGGGATATTTCGTCTGATTTGCACCCGCAGGGTTTAGATCGCCTTGTAACTCCTTCGGCAGCGGCAGGCTTGAGCACCGCAAGTGCACCTCGCGGGAAAACAATTTTCGTTGCTTCTGCTCATGCTCCTTGACGGCTGCCACGAGCCCTAATGAGTACGGGCCAAGCAAGACGCCGAAACCCCACCCTGGATGCTCTTTTTCGCGAGCGTCGTAGTCTGAAGCAGCCATGCGAGCTTGCTGGCATTCCGGCGACGCCCACTTCTGGTCTTGCTGCGAAAGCGACGACTCGTAGTCGACCGGAGACGTCACGCATCCAGCCAATGTCCCGGCTGATACGACCAACATTGCAATTCTCATCCCGACGCCTTTCCCAACCGTCCCCTAACTCCGTAGCCCCGGCGCTTCCTGCCCCGTGCGCTCGACATACTCCGTATAGCCGCCGCCATAGGTGTGGATGCCTTCCGGCGTCAGCTCCAGCACGCGGTTCGAGAGCGCCGCCAAAAAGTGCCGGTCGTGCGAGACGAACAGCATTGTGCCTTCATATTGCGACAGCGCCGCGATCAGCATCTCCTTGGTGGCGATGTCCAGATGGTTGGTCGGCTCGTCCAGCACCAGCAAATTAGGCGGATCGAACAGCATCAGCGCCATTACCAGCCGCGCCTTCTCGCCGCCTGACAGCACCCGGCACTTCTTCTCGATCTCGTCGCCGGAAAAGCCGAAGCAGCCGGCAAGCGCCCGCAACGGCGCCTGGCCGGCCTGCGGGAAATTGTCCTCCAGCGTCTGGAACACGGTGCGCTCGCCCTCCAGGAGTTCCATGGCGTGCTGGGCGAAATAGCCCATCTTGACGCTCGGCCCCCGCGCTACAGTGCCATTGTCGGGCTCGGAAGCGCCCGCCACCAGCTTCAGCAGCGTCGACTTGCCGGCACCGTTAACGCCCATGATGCACCAGCGCTCGCGGCGACGGACCTGGAAGTCCAGCCCCTCATAGATGGTGCGGCTGCCATAGCCCTTGTGGACGTTCTTCAGCGTCACGACATCCTCGCCGCAGCGCGGTGCGGGCTGGAACTCGAAATTGACGATCTGGCGGCGCTTGGGCGGTTCGACGCGGTCAATCTTGTCGAGCTTCTTCACCCGGCTCTGTACTTGTGCCGCATGCGAAGCGCGCGCCTTGAAGCGCTCGATGAAGGCGATTTCCTTGGCCAGCATCGCCTGCTGGCGTTCGAACTGCGCCTGCTGCTGCTTGTCGGCGATCGCGCGCTGCTGCTGGTAGAATTCGTAATTGCCGGAATAACCGGTCAGCGAACCGGCGTCGATTTCGACCACCTTGTTGACGATGCGGTTCATGAACTCGCGGTCGTGCGAGGTCATCAGCAGAGCGCCGTCATAGCCCTTCAGGAACTGCTCCAGCCAGATCAGGCTTTCGAGATCCAGATGGTTGCTCGGCTCGTCGAGCAGCATGACATCGGGGCGCATGAGAAGAATGCGGGCCAACGCCACGCGCATCTTCCAGCCGCCCGACAGCTTTCCGACATCGCCGTCCATCATTTCCTGGCTGAAGCCCAGACCGTCCAGCACTTCCCGCGCCCGGCCGTCGAGCGCGTAGCCGTCAAGCTCCTCGAAACGGTGCTGCGCCTCGCCGTATTTCTCGATGATCTCGTCCATCCGGTCGGCCTGCTCGGGATCGGCCATGGCAGCCTCGAGTTCCGCCATTTCGGCCGCCACGTCGCTCACCGGCCCGGCGCCGTTCATCACCTCGGCGACGGCGCTGTGGCCCGACATGTCGCCGACATCCTGGCTGAAATAGCCGATGGTGACGCCGCGATCGACCTGCACTTGGCCCTCGTCGGGCTGCTCCTGCCCGGTTATCATGCGAAACAGCGTCGTCTTGCCGGCGCCGTTGGGCCCGACCAGGCCGACCTTCTCGCCTTTCTGCAGCGCCGCCGACGCTTCGATGAAGACAAGCTGGCGGCCATTCTGCTTGCTGATGCTTTCAAGTCTGATCATGCGGTTTCCGGGTAATTGGAACTTGGGAGAATTTCCCCGGGCCATACGCGATGGCAGGCGCCAGAGGAAGAGGCGCAAGCGCCGCATGCGGCCGATCTTCCCCCTTGTGGAGGAGATGGCCGGCAGGGCAGAGGGGGCGTTCAAGCGCCGGCGCACCCAGCGACATCTCCGCTCGCACCGCGGGAAGCCGGCAGGCGCCACCTACTTCTTGCCCTGCGGATGGATCGTCTCGCCGCGCTTCAGCATGGCGACGAAGGTCTCGATCTTCTTCCTGCGGCCGGCCTCGGTCTTCATGTTGTGGGTGCGGAAGGCGAGCGCGAACCGGTTTTGCGCGCTAAGCTTGCCCAGCATCTCCTTCGCCGCCGGCTCAGTGTCGATCGCCGCCTGCAAATCGTCGGGGATTTTCATGACCTTGCCGCTGCCGTAGGCGCGCTCCCAGCGCCCGTCGGCCTTGGCCGCCTCGACCTGTTTCAGCCCATGCTCGGTCATGCGGCCCTCTTCGATCAGCCGCGCGACATTGTCGATGTTGATCTGGCTCCAGATGCTCTTCCTGCCGCGCGGCGTGTAGCGCTGCAGAAAGCTCCTGTCGTCCAGGCCCTTGCGCACCCCATCGATCCAGCCGAAGCACAGCACCACGTCGATGGCTTCCTTCGGCGTGATCGACATCAGTCCCGAGCCCACCTTGTGCACCTTGATCCAGACCTCGGTTTCCGTGCAGTGGTGCTTGTCGAGCCAGGAGTAGAAGCTGGCCGCGTCGGGGAATTCCCGAATCTTGTCGGGATCGACCTTGACCGGCGCCATCAGTCGGCCTGTCCGTCGAGTGCGGTCGTCGCTCGTGCCATCGTCGTCTTGCCTCCAGCATCATGGCCGTCGTCATCGGCCAGCCATCTTGGCATGATTTTCCGTCAATTTCCGCCAGCAGCGGAAATGCCCTCTGCCACAGAACTTGGCCCGGAGCGCTTAGCCGAGCTGAAAGCCCTGTTTTGGTGTGGGACAGTCCACTGGTACCGGCCACCAATCGGCATTGCCGATGGTGTCATCGGTTTCTTCCGTTTCCCTTTGCCGCGCCAAACCGCCAATCCCCTGCCCTTGTCCGAACAAACGAAGGCAGAGCGGGTATGAACATTTCAAACCAGAAAATCCTGATCGTCGGCGGCGGTTCCGGCATGGGCTTCACCCTGGCGCGGCGTTGCGTCGAGGCTGGCGCCAAGGTTGTCATCGCCGGGCGCAGCGAGGGCCGGCTACGGCAGGCGCGCGAGGCGTTGGGCAATCCGGCCGGCCTGGAGTTGGCCACTATCGACATCGCGCGGGAGGACGAGGTCGCGGCATTTTTTGCGCGGATCGGCGGGCTCGATCACATCGTCAGCACCGCGGCCGACATTGAAGGCGCCTATCGGCTGTTGCCGGAACTTGACCTCAAGGCAGCGCAACGGGTGGTGGAGAGCAAGCTCTACGGCCCGCTGCTGCTTGCAAAGCATGGCGCGCCCCGGCTTGGCGTCACCGGTTCGATAAGCCTCGTCTCCGGCATCGCCGCCTACAGGCCGGCCGCGCGCGGCTCCGTCGTCGCCGCTGTCAACGCGGCGATCGAGGGGCTGGTGCGGGCGCTGGCGGTGGAACTGGCGCCGCTCCGCGTCAACGCAGTGTCCCCCGGCTGGGTCGACACGGATATCTGGACGCAGGTCGCCGGCAACAGGAAGGACGAGACGCTTGGCGCGATGGCCGAGCGACTGCCGGTCGGGCGGATCGGTCAACCCGACGACATCGCCGACGCCATTTTCTTCCTGATCGGCAACGGTTTTACCACGGGAACGACGCTGCATGTCGAAGGCGGCCATCGCCTGGTTTAGGGGTCAGGACTCATTGTTTCAGAGGAAGAGCTGACTCCTGACGTGGACCACCTACAGGCCGGTGAGCAATTTCTTCAGCAGAGCGTTAAGAGCTTCCTGCTCCGCCGGCGTCAGCACGGAGATCAATTGCTCTTCTAGCGCCGCCATTGGACCGATCAAATCGTCTATCGCGCGCTTGCCGCCGGTCGTTAGCGCAATTTGCTTACCGCGCCGGTCGTTAGGATGGGGGCGTCGTTCAACCAGCCCTGCGCGCTCCAGGCGGTCCAGGCGACTCGTCATGCCGGCCGAGGAGATCATTGCCGATTCGTAAAGCTGAGTAGGAGAAAGCACATAGGGTTCACCGGCGCGCCTGAGCGGCGTGAGCACATCAAACTCACCTACATTCAGGCCTGCTTCTTTGAGCAGCGGGTTCATGTGATCGCGGATCACACGCGCTGCGGCATCAAGCAGACGACCGACCGTCTCAACGGGCAACAGTGGAAGATCGGGGCGCTCGCGGGCCCATTCCTTAGCTGCGGCCTCGGCACGATCCATGCAGATATTCCTCGACAAAATGTATCTTGCTATTAAGATATACGGCAGCTACTAACATTGCAGGAAGACAGTAGCGCAGCGCATATCCCTATATCCCTGGAGAAGGAAAAATAGATGTCCAAAATGATTTTCGTGAACCTGCCTGTTCGGAACCTGTCGGCGTCTACCAGGTTCTACGTGGCGCTAGGTGGCACCGTGAACCCGCAGTTTTCGGGCGAGAAATCCACCTCGCTCATGTTCTCGGACACGATCGGGGTGATGCTGCTGACCCATGACCACTACCGCGAATTCACGACGCGCCCCATCGGCGACGCGCGGCGCGACAGCCAGGCAATGATCGCTCTCACTGTCGACGACCGCGATGCCGTCGATGCAACACTGACGAGCGCGGTTGCGGCGGGCGGTCGCGCCGATCCCAACCCGGCACAGGACCTTGGCTTCATGTACAACCGCCACATTGAAGACCCGGATGGCTATGTTTGGGAAATCGTATGGATGAACCCAATGGCGAACGCCTGAACATAGAAGGCTACCCAATGAGCGCGACTAGTTAGAACAAGGCGTTGGATCGGGTCGCCGGTTCAAATCCTGAACCGGTTCGAGGGTCTCGCGAAGCCGGCGCCAGCGTGTCGCGCGCGGCGGAGAGCAATTGCCGGAGCGCCGGCAGCTGGACGCGCCGCCGCCGCCAGATCATCGCCAGCGGCGCCGTCTGCGACCGGCCGGGCCACGGCAACTCGATGAGTTCGCCACGTTCGAGCGCATCGCTGACGGCAAGGCGTGGAACGAGGCCGAGCCCGGCGCCGGCTGCGACCAGCCGGGCAATGGTGCCGATGCTGCCGACTTCGGCCGCAAGCCTGGGCGCCGCAATACCCGCTTCGGCAAAAGCGGTGTCAAACATGTGCCGGTAGATACATCCAGGCTCCGTCGCCACGAAGCGCAGCGCGGCAAGGGCTGCGAGGTCGCATGGCACGGTGCCCTGCCCCGGAGCCGCGACCAGCAGCAGCGGTTCGTCCAAGATCGTGCGCCTGGCCAGGCGTTCATCGGCGGCGCTTTTCGCGCCATCGCGATGTTCGAAGCAGAAGGCGACGTCTATATCGGCGTCTTCCAGCAGCCGCAGCAGCGTACCGCTGTCGGCCACCTTCATGTGTACGGCGATGTCGGGATGGCCGGCCTGGAACCCCGGCAGCCAAGGCGCCAGCCGGGCCGAGGCGATGGTTTCCAGAGCGCCGATGGTCAGCGTTCCGCTCGTCTGCCCGGCAGCCAGCAGCACCGCCGCGCGCGCCTCGCCATCGAGCCGCAATAACTCTTCGGCGATCGGCTTTAGTGCCATCCCCGCCGGGGTCAGCTCCAGCCCGGTCCTCAAGCGCATGAACAGGGCAGCACCGAGTTCGGCCTCGAGCGACTGGATCTGGTCGCTGACACTCGACTGGACAAGATGCACCGCCTCGGCGGCGCGCGTGATATTGCGGCTTCGCGCCACCGCGAGAAAGGTCTTGAGCAATCTGGGATGCA
Source organism: Mesorhizobium sp. M0152 (assembly GCF_040322415.1). Lineage (NCBI taxonomy): Bacteria > Pseudomonadati > Pseudomonadota > Alphaproteobacteria > Hyphomicrobiales > Phyllobacteriaceae > Mesorhizobium > Mesorhizobium sp. M0152. The sequence goes on along the minus strand of NZ_JAMYTH010000014.1, from coordinate 63,974 downwards.
TCCGCTGGCTGACCCGCTTATTGCAGCTGCGGCTTCTTGAGAAAACTGCCGCGGTCCGCCGACTTGACGCGCAGCCAGGTCTCGCGGCCGTCGCGCACCACGCGCATCGGGATTTCGGCGCCGGCCGAGCCGCTGTCCCACAGCTTGCGATAGAAGTCGGCGAGCCCGTCGACCGCGCCGTCGCGGACCTCGGAGATGACGTCGCCTTCGCGCAAGCCTGCCTTTGCCGCCGGACCGCCTTCGGTCACGCTCATCACCACCACCTTGCCATCGCTTTCGGCCGACAGGGCGCCGAGCCACGGACGCGGCGGCTTGGCCACCTGGCCGCGTGTCAGCAGGTCGTCGAGAATGGGCGGCAACAGATCGATCGGCACCACCATATTGATGTCGGCAACCTCGCCGGCGCGGCTCATCTGCAGGCGCAGCGAGCCGATGCCGAGCAACGCGCCATCGGCGCCGAACAGCGGCGCACCGCCCCAGGACGGGTGCGCGGGCGCGATGAAGATCGCTTCCTCGAGCAGATATTCCCAATAACCGGCGAATTCCTGCTTGGTGACGATCCGCGCCTGCACCGATTGGCCGATGCCGTCGGCAAGCACGACCGCGTCGCCGATCTTGGCCTTGCCGGCGTCGCCGAGCGCCACGGCCGGCAAGCCGAGCGGCGCCAGCGCCTGGACCAGGCCGAAGCCCGATTCCTGGTCATAGGCCAGCGCGTGCGCGGGGATGATGCGGCCGTCATGGCTGGTCAACCAGACCTCCTCAGCCTCGGTGATGAGATAGCCGATGGTCAAGACCAGCCCGTCGTCGCGGATGACGACACCGCTGCCTTCCCTGAGCGTGCCAAGCGCACCGGCGGTGAAGGCATCGTCGGGAACAGTGGCGCGCACGGCAACGACCGAACGTGGATTGGGATTGATCGCCATGCTTTCGTCCTGGGTGGGCTTGGGTGACATCTCTATAGGTATGCCACGAAGGGGCAGGCGCAAGGGTCGAGAACAAGTCCAATTGCCAATATCAGCCCAGCCCCCATTCCACCGTCACCACACGGCGAGAAATGCCAGGCAGGGCAAGCAGCCGCGCTTGCATTGATAATAGTTCAACGTAAGTTGAACTTTCTCCGTTGCAGCCCTAGCTGTAGCCGGAACCGCCTCAACCCCCGCCCAGAAGACGAGACCTTGAGATGACCCAATACACCCCGCCGAAAGTATGGACCTGGAACAAGGCGAATGGCGGCACCTTCGCCAGCATAAACCGGCCGATCGCCGGGCCGACGCATGACAAGGAATTGCCGGTCGGCAAGCACCCGCTGCAGCTCTATTCGCTGGCGACGCCGAACGGCGTCAAGGTGACCGTGATGCTGGAAGAGCTTCTGGCTCGTGGCCACCAGGACGCCGAATACGATGCCTGGCTGATCAGGATCAACGATGGCGACCAGTTCGGCAGCGGCTTCGTCGAGGTCAATCCCAACTCCAAGATTCCGGCCCTGATGGACCGCAGCGGCAAGACGCCCGTGCGTATCTTCGAATCCGGCTCGATCCTCGTCTACCTCGCCGAAAAATTCGGCGAATTCTTGCCGGCCGAACAGCCGGCGCGCGCGGAAGTCCTGTCCTGGCTGTTCTGGCAGATGGGCTCGGCGCCGTATCTGGGCGGCGGCTTCGGCCATTTCTACGCCTATGCGCCGGAAAAAATCGAATACGCCATCGACCGTTTCGCCATGGAGACCAAGCGCCAGCTGGACGTGCTCGACCGCAGGCTGGCCGAAACCGAATATCTCGGCGGCGCCGACTACAGCATCGCCGATATGGCTGTCTGGCCCTGGTATGGCGGCCTGGCGCTCGGCCGCATGTACAATGATTCCGCCACGTTCCTGTCGGTGCACGAATACGAACACGTGCAGCGCTGGGCGCAGGCGATCGACGCACGCCCGGCGGTCAAGCATGGCCGCATGGTCAACCGCGCCTTCGGCGAACCGGCCATGCAACTGCACGAGCGCCACGACGCCAGCGATTTCGACACGAAAACGCAGGACCGACTGGCGGCCGAATAACCGGCAGGCGCCAGAGCCCTCAGAATATGCGAAAGCCCGTCACGGCCACCAGGTCGTGACGGGCTTTTTCCAGACGCGGCCCGACATTGCGGTCCGCTGCCCGCCCGGATCAGTGCAGGACCTCGACAATCTGGCGGGTGTCGGGGTCGACCAGAACCGTCTGGTGGTTGATCACCGCGACGCGGTATCTGACGTCTGGCACCTCGCGCAATTCGACCGTGTCCGGTACAGAGGAGCCGAGCTTGAGTTCGACGCCCAGAAGGTTGACCGACGCCAGCGGCTCCCTTTCGACGTATTGGCGAACGACCGTCTCCTGTTCCGGCTGGACCACGACGACGTCTTCCGCCAGAGCCGCGCCAATGCCGCCCATAAGGACGACCACAGCCGCCGCACCCGAAAGATAATGTTTCACAACAACCTCCATTGTGGTTATCGACAATCCGCCCTCCATGGAAAACTCCATCGCCCGTCCGAGGTTCCACCGCAAATTTTGGAAAAATAAATCGTGAAATCAACCGATCGGTTTCTTTTTGTTATTCTGAATTTTGAAATGCCGTGACGTATATGCTCGGAAATCGCCGATATTTGGCGCGAGGCGTGGAGCTTAATCTAATCTCGGCGTAACGCTTATTTTCCAGTCTATCGCTGGATAATGGTCACAGGACACCACCGCCTCACAAAGGCGCTCGACCCCATTGCTTTAGGCAAAACTAACGTACGGCGCGCAACCTCGTTCCAGTTGCTCGCCAGGAGCCGCGAGAAGCCGCCGGGCCGTTTGCCGGATCTGGATTGGCCCCACCTCGCGGTCCGTAAATTCCGTCATGCCTGCCGCCGCTGGCCATCATGTTTTTGCCCGCTCCAGCAACCCGATGGCGCGCCCCGTCATATATGTTAATTGGCTAAAATAGCGGAACGTCCAAGGGACATTGCCGGAACCGAACGGGGCCCCTCGGACCTTTGCGCACGACACACAAGACCTTGGTCCAACAGGGGGAATGGACAAGGTCCTCTGCTGCGACCGCCGTTGACATCAAGCCTCATAGGGCTCGGTCCGTTTCGTTTCCTGCTCTTGCCCGGAACAACAAAGCGGATAGCTCGCAATCAATCGCCGCTAGCCTATCTCCACCCAGACCGGCGCATGGTCGCTGGCGCCGTCCTCACCACGCACGTCGCGGTCGATGCCGGCGGCGGTCAGGCGCCGCGCCAGCGCCTTCGACAGCAATATGTGGTCGAGCCGCAAGCCGGCATCGCGCGGCCAACGGTTCCGGCGGTAGTCCCAGAATGTGTAGAGCGTTTCCGTCGGATGTTTCTTGCGCAGCGCATCCGTCCAGCCCTGCTCGATCAGCCGGGCGAAGGAAGCCCGGCTTTCCGGCTGCACAAGCGCGTTGTCGTCATAGGACCGGGTGACATAGATGTCACGCGGCTCGGGCACGATGTTGTAGTCGCCGGCCAGCACCACTGGCAGGCCGGTGTCGAGCAGCTGCTCGGCATGCGCTTCCAGCCGCTCGTGCCAGGCCAGCTTGTAGGCGAATTTCGGCCCGGGCTGCGGATTGCCGTTCGGCGCATAGAGGCAAGCGATGACGATGCCGTTCACCGCTGCCTCGATATAGCGGCTCTGCTTGTCGGCCTCGTCGCCGGGCAGGACATCGCGGGTCGGCACCGGTTCCGAACCGCGCGCCAGGATGGCTACTCCGTTCCAGGTCGGCTCGCCCTTCCACACCGCGCCGTAGCCGGCTGCCGCCAGCGCCGAGCGCGGAAACTGCGTATCGCGCGCCTTCAGCTCCTGCAGGCAGACGACATCCGGTTTTGCCTCGGCCAGCCACGCCAGCAGGTTGTCCAGCCGGCTGTTGATGTTGTTGATGTTGAAGGAAGCGATCTTCATTGAGGAATATGAAGCAGGAAGGCGAAGCCCATCGCAAGTGGGGTTGAATGCGATGCCGGGCCAAAGGCCAATGTCGGCGCTGCCCCTCATCTGCCTGCCGGCATCTTCTCCCCGTATAGCGACGGGGAGAAGGGAGCTGGCCGCATCGCCGTGCCATTTCTGCACCTTTGGCGATTGGCGAAACCGGCGACGAGAGCGTCCTTCGCCCCGTTTACGGGGAGAAGATGGCGGCAGCCAGATGAGGGGCAGCGCCGACAGCCGAAAAGAATGCCGGGCGCACGCGCCCTAAACCCTCTCCACCCAAGCCTTCACCGTCTCCGCCAGCGTCTTCAGGTGATCGGCCGTCGAAAATCCCGAAATGCTCTTGCGCGGCTTGAGGTCGTGGTCGCCATCCTCCAACCAAATGATCTCGATCGCATCGGACAGCCCGTAACCCGCCACCTCATCCCTGGTGCCGAACTCGTCGCGCGTGCCTTGGAAGATCAGCGTTGGCGTTTTGAGACCCGCCAGATGCTTTGTCCGCAACTGCTCGGGCTTGCCGGGCGGATGGAAGGGATAGCCGAGGCAGACCAGCCCCGAAATCTCGCCCTTGGCGAACATCTCGTCCGCCACCATGGAAGCAACGCGCCCGCCCATCGACTTGCCGCCGATGATGAGCTTTCCGGTCACGCCCTTCGCCCTGAGGTCGGCGATCGCCTTGATGTATTCCGGGTTCACCGTTTCGGCCCGCGGCGGCGGCTTGCGGTGGCCGTAGCGGCGGGCCGCCATATAGTGGAATTCGAAGCGCGCGACCTGGAAGCCGGCGGCGGCAAGAGCCTTGGCGGTGGTGGTCATCGACGCCGAATCCATCGGCGCCCCCGCGCCATGCGCGAGCAGGATGGTGACGGGGGCGGTGTCGTCGCCGTCGAAGAGGAAGGTGGTCATGGGGCGGCCTTCCTACAAAGGCCGTGTTCAAGCGCGACCATTGCCCTCACCCCGCCGACTTCCGCGCTAGCTGCAAATCGACGAACTGTATCCCCTTGGCCGCGACCCCAGCCCATTCGGATTCCGCATCCAGCTCGAGATAGCGCGCCCACAGTCGCCGCGCCTCGGGCAAATTGCCGGCGTCGAATTCGAGCCTGGCGAGATTGAACACCGGGTCGGCATAGTTGCCGTCGAGGGCGATCGCCCTCTGCAAGTGCCTGCGTGCCGAGGCATCGCGGCCTTGCTCGCTCATCAGCCCGGCGAGGTTGAACCAGGCTTCGACGAAGGCCGGGTCGAGTTTTATGGCACTGATATAATCGTGCGCGGCATCAGCCGCGTGGCCGCCGGCGCGCAGGCAGTTGGCGCGGTTGAAGGCGGCGATGGCATCGCTTGGATCGATGGCGAGGCAGCGCTGGTAGAGCGCGGCGGCCGCGTCATGGTCGCCGCCCTCCTCCGCCGCTTCGGCCTCGGTGAACAATTCTTCCAGCGTTTCGTCGCCTGCTGCACCCGCCGCGCCCAAATCGAAAAGCAACTGCCCGTCCAGCTCGCTCTGGCCGCTTTCGAGATAGATCGCGTCGGGCCGCCCGTGTTGGGAGCCGACATTGAGCGACTTGGCTGTCAGCGAAGCCACAGGCCCGGAGCGGTGGACGGAACGCGCGATCGCGCCCCAGGTGGCGCCGCCGGCCAGCAGGCCCGCATATTTGCGCGCCAGGATCAGGTCGCGGAAGGAATAGGGTTCGCCGTCATGCTCGAAGGCGTCGAACAGCGACAACAGGTCGAGGTCGGCGCCGGATAGCCGCGATTGGTCGATCAGCGATTGCCGTGACAGCGAGGACGCCTCCGGCGTCTTCATCAGTCCGAGCAGGCGCAGAAAACCGTTCTCGCTGATCAGCTTGTGCCCGGCGGCGCGCGCGGCGGACACGCGGCGCTCGATCTCGACATCGCCGTTCTTGGTCAGGCCCGCCTTGGCGAGCCCGGCCTTGACCAGCAAACCGCGCCCGAACACGACATGCGTGGTGCGCCTGGTGACGCCGCGCCGCAATTGGCCGTGCTGGCGCTCGACCTCGCGCGCGGCAAGCCTGAGCGGAAACGCCGCCAGCGCGCCGATGGTGCCGAAGACAGCGCGGGCTTGTGCCGTCATTTCTTGCTCTTGCCGACCGCCTTGAGCAGATTGGCCTTCAGCGGATTTTCAGCCGCACCGCCCGCTGCCGCCTTCTTGGCGGCGGGTTTGGCGGCCTCGTCGGCCTTGCTCTTCGACTTGGCCGGCGGCTTCGACTGCGAAAGGCTCGCCTTCAGCGCATCCATCAGATTGATGACGTTGCCGCGCTCGGGCGCCGCCGCGATGATCGGCTTATGGCCCTTCAGCTTCTCGCGAATCATCCCCATCAGCGCGATCTCGTAGCGGTCCTCGTAGTTCTTCGGATCGAAGGTGGTTTCCTTCTGCTTGATCAGAGCTTCGGCTAATTCAAGCATTTCCGGGTCGGGATTGCCGGCGGGGATGTTGCCGAAATATTCAGCTGTGCTACGCACTTCGTTCGGATTCCTCAACGTGCACACGAACATACCGTTCTCGCGCGCGCCGATCGTCACCACCCGCTCGCGGCTGGACAGGACAAGCCGCGCGATCGCCAGCTTGCCGGACTTGCGCATCGCTTCGCGCAGCACGGCGAAGGTCTCCTCCGCCATGGCGCCATCCGGCGCCAGGTAATAGGGCGCGTCTTGGTAGATGACATCGACCTCGTCCTCGTCGACGAAGGCCTCGATATTCATCGTGTGGTTGGATTCGATACGCACCGCGTCGAGGTCGGCGTCATCGATGATGATGTACTGCTTGTCCTCGTATTCGTACCCCTTGACCAGATCCGCACGCTCGACCAGCCCGAGTTCGGGGTCGACCGGCTTCATGTTGATGCGGTTGTGGGTCTTCTTGTGCAGCTGGTTGAACGAGATGCGTTCGCTGGCGCTGGTGGCGGGATATAACCGCACCGGACAGCTCACCAGACTGAGTTTGAGGTAACCTTTCCAACTTGCCCTGGGCGCCATGATGAACTCCTACGCGGCCATGCACTGAACTATCGCAGCGCTTTCGTCCGAAGGACGAACAAGGCTGCGCAAATCCTACACCGACCCAGCACTTTACAGGCAAATCCCTGACGAAATGTTTTGGGCGCCGGAAGGGCCGCCCAAGGAGAATAATTCAAATTGTTGGAAGCGTCGATGGAGTTGGAATTTAGACGCAAGCGGGACAGCGGCGGTCCTCGTTCTCCGACTACCTCCGCGTTTCCGATACCACCGGCAAATCCCGCGCGAATTCTTCGATCTCCGCCCAGGGATCGCCCGAGGTCGCCAGCAATCCCGGCAGCGAGGAATAGTTCAAATCCTGCGGTACATCGATCAATTCCAGATCCGCCCAGCTCACTGGTGTCGAAGCCGGCAGATTGGTGCGGGCGCGCAAAGAGTATGGCGCTGCGGACGTGTGACCGCGCGCGTTGCGGTGATAATCGATGAAGATACGCCGCTTGCGGTTGTCCTTGCCCATGGTGGTGGTGAAGGTATCGGGCGCCGTCGCCGCCAGATGCGTTGAGATCGCGCTGGTCGCCTGGTGCAGCTTCTTCCAGTTCTGTTTGCGCATCACCGGCACCGTGATGTGGATGCCGTTGCCGCCCGAGGTCTTGGCGAACGGTACCAGCCCCAGCCCCTCCAGCTCGCTTTTGATATGAACCGCGGCCTCGACCACTTCGCGCCACGAAATGCCCTCGCCCGGATCGAGATCGAAGACGATCTGGTCCGGTCTGTCGAGATTGGTGCGATGGGTACCCCAGGTGTGGAACTCGACGACGCCGAACTGCGCCAGCGCCAGAAAACCCTTGGCGCCTTCGACCGAGAGGTAGGATTTGGTCTCGCCCTCGGAATTGGTCGCCTCGAAGGTCACCACCGAGGGCGGCATGCCGGTGAAGGCGTGGCGCTGGAAGAAACAGTCCTTCGGCAGGCCGGTCGGGCAGCGCACCAGCGACACCGGGCGGCCGAGAATGTGCGGCAGCATGAAGTCGCCGACCAGCGCGTAGTAGACGGCGATGTCGAGCTTGGTCGGTCCTGTCTTGCCGAACAGCCGCCGCGTCGGGTTGGTCACCCAGATGGTGGCGAGGTCCGCCTCCGAGATCAGCCGCTTGCGCTGGGGTGAGACCGGCGTCGACAGGCCGACATCGCGCAGGCCGCGAAACACTGCATGGCGCAGCGCATTATCCGCCGTCCGGTTGGCGTAGTGGATATGAGCCGAAAACAGCGGCTTGACCCAATTCATCTCGCGCATGATTTCGCGCGGCACGCCTTCGGGTGCCGTGGCGCCCGATGTGAGCGGCTCCAGCCGGGCCAGCAGTTCGGCGGCGGTCTCGGCGTCGAACCCGGTGCCGACCTTGCCGCGATAATGCAGCTCGCCGTCCTCGAACTCGGCAAGCCCAAGCGCGGCGAGCCCCTCGGCAGCGTCCGACGTGGTGTAGCCGGCAATGATGAAATCGCCGTTTTGCAGCGCCTTGGTCTTGGTCCAGCTTTTGCTGCGGCCGCTCTGGTAGATCGCGGTCGCCCGCTTGGAGACCACGCCTTCCAGGCCGAGTTCCGTCGCTTGCTCGTAAAGCCCCTGCCCCGAGCCTTCGACATGATCGGAAAACTGGATGGCGGAGTTCGCCCCGAGTCCGGCGAGCAACTCGGCAAGCAGCGCCTTGCGCCGGACGAGCGGCGTCCTGGTCAGGTCCCAGCCGTCGAGATGCAAGAGATCGAAGGCATAGAAATGCAGCTTGCTGCCGGCGCCCTCGGCCAGCGCATCCTGGAGGAGCGCGAAACGGGAAATGCCCTTGCCGTCGAGCACGACGATCTCGCCGTCGATGATGGCCTCTCGGCACGGCAGTTTGGCGAAGGCGTGCGGCAGGTCGCCATAGCGCTTCGTCCAATCGATGCCGCCGCGGGTGATCAGCCGCACCTCGCCGTCGGAGAGATGCGCCATGGTGCGGTAGCCGTCGAACTTTATTTCATGCAGCCAAGCCTCGCCCGTCCGGTCGCCCGGGTCCTCGCCACCCGGCGGTTTCGGCACCTGCGTCGCCAGTTGCGGCTCGATACGGCTGAGTGCCGGCGCCTTGACGGCGCCCGGCAGCGTACCGGGCTTCAGCGAACCCGGCTTCGGCGCGGTCCTGGCGACAGGCTTCGCGGCCGCAGCCAGTTCCTCGATTCGCAATCCGGATTTTACGCTTTCCGGCCGCGCTTCGAGGATGTTCAGCGACGTGTCGGCAGCAAGGTCGCGCTCCTTGAACAGCAGCCAGTTCTTCTTTTCCGCGTCCTCGCCGGGCTTCGGCTTCAGCCTGGTCAGCATCCAGCCGCCATTGAGCTTCTCGCCGGCCAGCCGGAATTTGAAGGCGCCGGTGCGCAGGCTCTTCTCGACATCGTCCATCGGCGCCCAGGTGCCGTTATCCCAGACGATCATCGGCCCGCCGCCATATTCACCTTCGGGGATGACCCCCTCGAAGTCGATATATTCGAGCGGATGATCCTCGGTCTCGACCGCCAGCCGCTTATCGGCCGGATTGAGCGAAGGCCCGCGCGGCACCGCCCAGCTCTTCAGGACATCGCCGACCTGCAGGCGCAGATCGTAGTGATCTGCCGTGGCGTGATGCTTGTGGACGACGAAGCGGTTGCCGCCGCCGGCGACCAGCCCGCCGGCGGGCTCCGGCGTCTTGGTGAATTTGCGCTTGGCGCGATAGGTTTTGAGCTTGGAAGGGGCTGGCATGTCAAGGATCGCAGCGCACGGCAGCAAGTAAGAAGCGCCTCGTTCCTCCGCACACGTTGTGGTTGGCCGTGCTCTTCCTGAATCTCAATCGTCGGTCGCGGGCGTCAGCTCGAGGTCGTCCGGCGACAGGCCCTGCTGTAGCTGGGCGAGCCGGAATTCGTCGACCCAATAGGCCTCGCCGTCGACCAGCACGCGGGCCCGGTAGGCGCCGTCCGAAAAACCCTGCGCGGTGATGTAGACCTTGTGGCGGTCGAGCGCCTTGCGCACCGCGGCGCGCTTGGAATTCTGGCCTATGACGGGACTGACCATGACGCTGCCCTCTGTCGCCCTGACACGCAACGCGGCCGTTCCCGCAGCCTGGCGACTGGGCTCAAGGATGACGGAGACGCGCTGTCCTGTCAATTTTCGCATCGCAAGCCACCCCTCACGACTTCAACCGCCGCAGGCGGCGCATGAAGCCTTGGCCGGCCTTGAGCAGCCGCGGCCTGGAGCGCACGAAAAGCTCGGTCCGGCCGCGTAGCGAAATACAGGCGTTGGCGCCCCTGCCCCGCAGCGTCATCGCCTCGCACAGCTCGGCCAGCACCGAACTCGCGGCTCCGATATGTTCCTTGTAGCCCTGGCTGCCGACCGACAGGTCGAAATAGTCGAACCCATGCCCGCGCCCCCATATCATCAGCTTGCCGAACGTCGTCAGGCCCGGTGAAGCGTTGTTGACCGCATTCTGGTCGATCCCGAGCAGGAGGCCATGAAGCGTGCCTTTCCTGACCAGCACGTAAATGACCGCGAGCCAGGCTTCGCCGACGCGCAGCCCGAACAGCCGCACCGACCCGTCGGACAGGCCCTGGAGCGCCGCGCCGCGATAGAAACCGACGACCGGCGCCCGCGTCAGCAGGTCGAAACGCCCAAGGTCCCGAAAGCGCTTCAGCCTGAGTTCGAGCAGCGTGTCGAAAAGTTCCTCCATCAGCGCCGACGTATCGGCCTCGACCAGATCGAGGCGGCCAATCTGCTGGAAACTGCGGCAGTGCCTGTGGAAGGCCTTGGCGAAGGACGGCTTGCAGATCCGCTTGATAAGCGTCTCGGGTTCGCCGTGCATGGCCAGACCGGAGGTGATCTGGTTGGAATTGCGCGCCGCCGAGAGCAAGGCAAGCGGATTGTCGATGCCGCATATCTGGCGTGGAATGCCGGTGATGTGGATGCGGTCGGCCGGCGGCAGCGCGGTGCGCACAGCCGCCCACGCAGCCTCAGCACTTTGCCTGGACCAATCGTGCCTGTCCGCCAGCAGCGGCGCCGAGTAATCGCAGACGCCGCAGCTCAGCCATTCGATGACCGTGTGGCCGAAAGCCCGGCGCCGCATCAGCGGCAGCAGCATGACGGGCTCGTCCGTGGCGGCGTCCCTCACCTCGACGACGAGCAGTTCGGCACCTTGGGGCATCAGCCGCTTTGCGATTCCCTCGACCCATTCATAGGCCTGGTGCGCGGTGCACACGCCTTCCGTCTGGCAGCGAAGCCAGAATGGCCTGGCGCTTTCAAGGCTTGTGTGCAATCGCGCCGTGTAAGCGCCGCTCGCGGCGACGCCGACAGAATGGGAGACCTGACCGCCGGGCAAACCGGTCACCGTGGCAACCCGTAACGCCTGGCCCGCGACATCCCGCACCTATCGTTTCGCCGCTGCGAACGGAACCGCCCGCCGCCACGAGCCCAACCAGCTGTCGCGCTGCTCGTCCGGGTGCTCGACGTTCCATATGCGGTGATGCGCGAAATACCACGAGGCCACGAGCACGAAGATCTCGGAGACCGCGGACCCCAGCAGCGACCACGGCGGAGACGCGATTGCCAGCAGGATCGCGATCAGCGCCAGCCCAACGACCGCGCCACCCATCGTGATGAACGCGACGGTCCGGAAATCGCCGAGGATCTCAAGGACGATGCGGGGCATGACATAAAGCATGACCGGGATAAAATTCGCCATCACGAAAAGCCCGATGAACCCGACCGAGGCATCCTGGAGAGCCTGGGATTTTATCATCGGCAAGACGAACAGGATGGCGCATCCATAGACGAGGCCGCCGAGCCCCATGACCAGCGACCAGATCTTCGCCTGCGCCCAGACACGGCTTGTTTCGTTGTTGCGCATCAGCTTCGCCAGTTCCGGCTGCGTCATGTTGAAGAGAGCAAGGGTGATGATGCGCAACGGGGCAAACAGCACGAGGACCGCCGCCAGCGGTGCGTAAGCAGCGGGTCCGGCAATGCCCGCGACCAGCAGGGCCAGGCATTGGCCCTGGATGTTGGTTGTGGTCGCGCTGAACGCCGACCAGCGCAGCTGCGGCCAGAGCCTGGTGTAGCGGCGGCGTGTCGGCAGGCGGAAGCTGATGCGAAGCGTGCGGCGCGCCAGCCGGGCCAGAACGGCAATGCCGAATAGATTGGCGGCGGCCAGTGCATAGAACACGGTCTGCAGCGCATCCTGGGTCAACCAGATCGCCAGCCCGGTCAGGACAGTGCCGACGATTGTAAAAGCGGCGTCGCTGATGGACACGACTACCTGCTGACGGCGAGCGAAGAATGCCGTGCGCATATGGCTGCGCAGCGACCATGCGCCGACGAAGCCGGCAGCGGCGATGCCGCTCGGATCGCCCAGCAGATGCATCAGGATCGCCGTGCCGACGGCCATCAGCAGCGCCACCACCAGCGCCGCCGACCCGAAGGCCACGTCATGGGCATCGACGCCGGCGCTGTTGGTGCTCTTGCCCATCCATATCGAGGCGGGCACGGCGGTGAGCGACCGGATGTAGGACAGGCCGACGCCGCCCATCACCATGCCGATTGCAAAGAGACCGTAGCCTTGTGCCGACAGCAGGTGCAGCAGCGCGATGTTGAGGGCAAAGTGAAAACCGCTCTGCATCGCCTCCCCGCCGATCATCAGCACGAGGCGCCGCATCAGATGGACCGGGAATTTCACGGCCGGGTCTCCGCCTGACGGGCGGTTGCCCGCCTGCCGGGCCTCGCCATGGTCGCTTTCAGCTTGTCGGCGGCGATCGCGGCGATCGCCGCCGCCGCAACCGGCTCGCTGAAGATCGCTTCGTAGCGCGTGCGCCCGGCGGCGGCAAAACCGCGCCAGCTGTCCGGCCGCAGCATGATCTCGCGCAATTTTTCGCTAAGGGCGGCGGGGTCGCCGGGCGGAACTTGCCACCCGGTCTCGCCGTCGCTCACCACCTCGACCAGCCCGCCGATCGCCGACACCAGCGGCGGGCGGCCATAGGCCATCGCCTCGATGGCGACGCGGCCAAGCGATTCTGGACGCCGCGACGGCACGGCGACGATGTCGGCCCAGCGGTAATGCGCCGAGGGATCCGGCACGAAGGGCAACACGCTGACTTGCGCGGCGAGGCCCATGCTCTCGACCAGTTCGGCCAGGGCGCGCTCGCGCTCGGGGCTTTCGAAGGCGCCGCCGACCAGCCGCACCTCGACCCTCGAGCGCAACTCCGCCGGCATCGCGGCGATCGCCTCCAGCAGCACCTCCTGGCCCTTGATCCTGTTGACGCGGCCAAGCAGCAGCACCCGCAGCGGACGCTTGCCGTCATACGTCATCGGTTCGGCCGCCGCCGGACCGGCAACGCCGTTATAGACGACATGGGAGCGCGCGGATTTGGGATCGCCGAACGCGGCACGCGTAGCGCGCGAGTTGAAGATGAGATCCGCATGGCTCCAGCGCATCAGGCCGACCAGCACCCTGCGCATCGCGCCCTCGGGAATTTCGTGGATGTGCAGCACGGCTTTATGCGGGAGAAGGCGCGCGGCCAGCGCGTAGTCGGCGACGATCGAGGTGTTGACATAGACGAGGTCGCGGTCGCGCAGGCGTCGCCATGCCCGCCACACCGCCACCGGCAGCCGCGCCATCTCGACGGTTGCGAGGCGCAGAATGGCCTGGCGGCGCAACACCCACAGCGGTTCGAAGACGATGCGGCTCGCATGCGGTTCGAGGATCTGCACGATCGGCCCGCCACGCGGCAAGACCACTTCGATGTCGGCGGACGGAAACGCGGCGCGCAATGCGGCGACGCTTTCCGCGAAGCTCCGATCGGAGCCATAGAGTTCGTAGCCCTGATGCACGCAAGCAATCCGCATCTTCACATGCATCTTTCTGCCAGGGCGGTTTGGCGATCCCGCTGCCTGACGGTATCAGCGATCGGTGGCATCAAGTCGCCCTGGACTTCATTAGTTTGCCGGTACGGTCATGAGATGGAAGTTGGAACCCGGGTCAACATCAATGCTGCACGCTATCCGCCAGTTCCGGCGCAAAGAAGCCATGAGCAAGGATCATGCCGGGCCTGATTTCTTCGTCTACCGGTCGCCAGACCCGGTCAATGCCTCTTTTCGATACACCTACGCTGGGATAGTTGACCGATGGTGAAACAGACCCGGCGTTTGGAAGAAATATTTTACATCCCGGTGCAATGGTGGCGGGGATCGAGCCTGACGTGCACGCAACGTTGCGGTTTTGAGATGAAGCAACCTCGCATTGCAGTCGAGCGGACCTGAAAGCGTCAACGGCCATGAAACCGGAAAGGCCTTCCATCCTGATCCTGGGAACGCGCGGCATCCCCGCGGCCCATGGCGGCTTCGAGACTTTTGCCGAGAAGCTGGCGCTTTTCCTCGTCGGGCGCGGCTGGAAAGTCGGCGTCTACTGCCAGGAGGAGGTCGCGCGGGTCGATCAGAGGGTGCGCAGCGACACCTGGCGCGGCATCGACCTCATTCACGTCCAGGTGGCCTCGAAAGGCCCGCGCGCGACACTGGAATTCGACTGGCAATGCGTGCGCGACGCCGCCCGGCGGCCGGGCCTCTGTCTCGTGCTTGGCTACAATGGCGCAGTGTTCCTGATCTGGCTCAGGTTGATGCGGCGCAAGGTCATTACCAATATGGACGGCATCGAGTGGCGCCGCCCGAAATGGGGCCTGGCGGCGCGCACATGGTTCTGGCTCAACGAATGGATCGGCGCCTGGGCCTCGCATCGCCTGGTCGCGGATCATCCCGTCATCGCGGATCATCTGGCGACGCGCCGGCCGCGCAGCGCCATCGCCACCATCGCCTATGGCGCCGATCCGGTGACGTCGGCGCCGGAAGGGCCGGTGCGGGCGCTCGGGTTGGAGCCCGGAAAATACCTGATCTCGATCGCCCGCATCGAGCCCGACAACAACATCCTGCCGATCGTCGAGGCCTTCTGCAGCCGCGAGCGCGACATGAAGCTGGTGGTGCTGGGCACGCTTTCCGATGAAATCCCCTACCACGTCGCCGTCCGCAAGGCAGCGAACGGATCGGTGGTGCTGCCGGGCGCTATTTACGATCAGGCGACCGTCAAAGCACTCCGGTATCATGCCCGGGCGTATCTGCATGGCCACACGGTCGGCGGCACCAATCCCTCGCTGGTCGAGGCGCTGGCCGCCGGCAACATGGTGATCGCGCACGACAATCCCTATAACAGGTGGACCGCGGGCGCCGCCGCCATCTATTTTTCCGACAGGCAGAGTTGCGCGGCGCGGATGCGGCAGGCGCTGGATGATGACGCGCTGGTCGAAGCCTGCGGCGATGCGGCCAGGACGCGGGCTCGCGAAGCCTTCCGTTGGGAAGACGTCCTGCTTGCCTACGAAAAGGAAGCCTATCGGCTTCTCGGTGTCACCGCCGCCGAGCCGGCAGCGATCGACCACCCGTCGCCCGGTTCCGTATGACCGGCTGGTCCCGACGGCGGCTTCTCAAGGCAGCGCTGTCGACAGCCGCGGTGCCCACCGCGACAATGCTTGGCTCCCTTCCGGCCGTATCGCCCGCCTTTTCCGCTAATGGCGGATGGCGCTTCCACCGCGGTGTCAATGCCTGGCCTTGGTTCTCGCTGACGCGCGAATTCCCGGCACCGCGCACTGATTATGATTGGCCGCCATTCCAGTCCGATCGGCCGGTGCCGACATTGGAGGACCTCCGTCGGCTACGCTCCACTGGGCTCGATTTCATCCGGCTGCCAGTCGATCCCGGGCCTTTCCTTGCCGCCGATGCCGCCACGCGCGGCCAATTGCTGGACATGCTCGACGCTGCCGTCGCGGCAGCCCTCGACGCGGATCTAGCCATCATCGTCAACGTGCAGGCCAATGCAGCAACCCATTACTGGAATCCCGACCGCATGATCTCCAGCACCGCCGCACCGGCCTTCGACCTCTATTGCGGACTGGTCGGCGAACTCGCAGGCAGGCTGGAGCGATTTACATCAGGCATGGTGGCACTGGAGCCGGTTAACGAGCCATCGCAGGCCTGCGGTTCAGAAGTCTGGTCGCAGGTCCAGGCAGCGCTTCTGACCGCGGCCAGGAGATCGAACGCAACCTTGCCGCTGGTCGTGACCGGCGGCTGCGGCTCGATGGTGAGCGGACTCGCCGCGCTCGATCCGGCGCCGCTTTCGCGCTTCGCGCCGATCCTATTCACCTTCCACTTCTACGAGCCTTATTTGTTCAGCCATCAAGGTGCCCCCTGGATGCACGAACCCGTCTATCGCTCGCTCAACAATGTGCCATGGCCGGCTTCCGCCGGTTCCCTCGATGCGACGCTGGCGTCCGTCAGGGCACGTATGGCTGAGGACACCGAAATCTCCAAAGCGACCAAGAAAGCCGCCTACGCGGAAACCGAGCGCGTGCTGAAGGTCTATTTCGACGCCCAGCCCGACCGCTGGTTCGTCGACAAATACATTCGCCAGGTTCGCGACTGGGGGGATGCGCATGGCATCGCGCCGGAACGCATTATGTTGGGCGAGTTCGGTGCGCTGCGCACCGACGCCCGCTACGTCGCCGCGCCCAATCCGGACCGCGCCCGCTACATCGCCGACGTCAGGCAGAGCGCCGAGGCCTCCGGCTTTCCCTGGGCGTTCTGGAATCTGTTCGACGGCATGGGCATGATGGACGACACCACGCATGCGCTGGACCCCGCGATCGTCGACGCGCTTGGGCTGGAGATGCCGGAATAGACGCCTTCGGCCGGCGGTCCCTCTGGATCAGTGCTATGCGCGCGCCACTTGCATCCGTTGCCGCGACACTGCCCGCGCCGGCCGGTACAGCACCAGTGCCAGCACCACGAATTTGGTCAGCAGCGTCGTCTTGGAGGCGAGGCTTTCGGAGGTGTTGAGCAGGATCAGCCAGCCCAGCATGGGCAGCCAGATGCCGGGATGGCAGCGGCGTGCCACCTCGTGCATGAATAGTGCGAAGCCGAACAGCATCAGCAGGGTAAAGAAGGCGCCCTGATAGAGCACCATGCGGATGATCGGGTTCTCGATGCCTTGTTCCAGGCCGTTGATGCGGCGCAGGGTTTCGATCAGATCGATATCGGGCCCCACGATCAGGTCGGGCAATCCCAGATTCTTGAAGAGTTCGAACATTTCGACGCGGGCATTGGCGCTGCCGCTGTCGGACACGAAGCGTTCCAGCAGCGCGTCGAAGAAGCCGTAGGAAAAGAGAGCGGCGACCGCCACCGGCAGCAGCGTGGCGAGCAAGACCGCAAGGGCCGCACCCAGCACGCTGACGCGTCCATGCCGCAGATAGGCCACGCCGCTGAAAAGCAGATAGACGCCGCCGAGCACGAGCGTCGTCACCATGGCCGAGCGTCCGCCGAAGGACACCAGTGCCGCGGTTTGCAGGCCGATCAGCCCAAGCCGCAGCGGCATCGACAGCGACCGTGAGCCGGAGAGCAGCGCCAGCACATAGACCGCAGTGATCGTGGCATTGGCCAGCGGATGGCCCTGAAGGGCGGTGGAGCGCAGGTCGGTGAAAACCTCGCCGTCGAGCCGGTAGGGAAACACCAGCGTCTTGGTCGCGAACTCGAACAGCGCCAGCAGCGCATTCGCCGACATCACCGCGTGAACGACCGTCTGCAGCCGCGCGAAGGTCCGTTCGTCGTCCTCGGCCAGCATCAGCACCAGCAGCGCCGCCGCCACGAACGTATCGACCATGCCCGCCATGCCTGGGCGTTGCCTGACGACGACCACCACCAGGAGCACGATCGAGATGGCCGCCATCAGCGCGCTGGCAGGCCGCCGGTCGGCGACCGCCACCATATAGCCGACGGGATTGCCGAACGTGCATGAGCGCCAGGCAAACACCAGCACCAGGAGATAGGTCGACGGATGGATCTTGGTGGCCGGACTGCCGAGCAGGCCGTCGTAATTGTAGCCCACCAGCCACAGCATGCCGCCGGAAACAGCGAACAGCACCGCCACCATGATGACCAGCCCGAAGCGGGTCACCCAATCGACGGAACCGCCGGCGCGGGATGCGGCGGCTTGACCCGGCGCGGCCCAGCCGGCTGCCGGATTGACGGGCCGGACGGCGGCCATGTCAGGCCGCCTCGTCGACCAGCAAGGCGCCGGTCGGCAACCGCCCCATGACCGAGATGGCCTGCGAGGTGGCCGCGACATCACGCATCGGCGTCGAGTTCAACGTGGCGACCAGCACGATCTCGTCCGCCATGGCGACCAACGGCGAGGCGTTGAGATTGTCGACCAGCGCGCCGCCGTCAACGATGACGAGGTCGAAATTGCGGCTCGCCTGGGCCAGCATATGCTGCGCGAAATAGACGCCCTGCGCCTCCGGGAAGACCGCCTTTGGCCGGCCGCTGCCCAGAAGCGCGACATTGCTGCCGGCCGTGTAGTGGCTGAGCGCCTCGAATGTGTATTCGCCGCGCAGCACGTCGAGCAGGCCGGGCTGCGGCTCCTTCTGGCCGCTGCCGGCATTGGTGTCGACGAACAGGACGCGGCTGCCTCTGGCGGCTGCGGCATTGGCAAGTAGCCTTGCCACCTTGCCGCGCTGTACCGCGTCGTCGGGCGGCGACGTCACCAGGATCGACGGCACCAACGGCCAGTTCGGCGGACGCCGGCTGGAGGAGGATATGCGCCTGAGCGCCAGCCCGGCGACGGCATCCATCTTCTGGGTGGTAGGAACGGCCGCGCGGGCGAAAGGCCACCAGCGCCGGCGGCTGCCCGCTTGCGCCGGCAGCACGCCCAGCACCGGCGCGTCGATCGCCGACTGCATCTGCGTGCTGGAAAGCACCGTCGGGGACAAATATTCGGCGATCAGCGCCAGCCCGGTGCCGAGCCCCAGCCCGCCGAAAATCGCGCCGAACAGGAGCAGCGACAGTGGCGGCCAGCTTTTCTTCAAGGCGGGCATGGCATTGGAGATGACACGGGCATTGGTGCTGTCGACATTGATCTGCTCGCGCGTCTCCTGAGCCCTTTGCAGATAGGTGGCGTAGACGGAGCGGACCGCCTCGAGATCACGTTGCAATTCGCGCAGTCGTACCGAGGCCTGGTCTGTGTCGAGCGACTTGCTCTTCATGCCCGCGACCTTGGCCTCCAGTGCCTGCTGGTTGGCCAGGGCCCGTTCGTAGTCGGTCTCGGCGGCGGTGGCGATGCGGCCGAGTTCACGCGCGATGAGCTGGCGCGTGTCACGCAGTTGCTGCTGCGCGGCGATCATCGAGGGGTGGCGCGGCCCCATTTCCGTGCCGAGTTGCGAGACGTGGTCGACAAGCGTCGCCTCCTGCGCCCGCAGGCTCGATATCACCGACGAGCGCATCGCTTCCGAGGTCGCGTCCGGCGCGCCGCCCGACCTGCGCAGCTGGTCGACCTGTGCCTTCAGCGCCGCGGTACGGCTCTGCGCCGCGGACAATTGCGTGTTGATCTCGGTGAGTTCCTGGTCGCTGACCAGATTGCCCGCAGTCATCACCATGTTGTTGGCGGACTTGTAGGCTTCGACGGCGTTTTCGGCCTGCTGGACGCGCTTGCGCTGTTCGTCCAGCCGCGCGGTGATCGACTTCGAGGCGTCGGTAGCGGCTTGCGCGCGCGCGCTCGCCTGGTCGGCCAGATAGGCTTGCGCGATCGCATTGGCCAGCATCGCCGCCTTGGCGGCGCTCTTGGCGGTGATGATCACGTCGATGACCAGCACCTTGTCGGCCCGCTTTACCGCCAGGCGCCCGCGCAACGCATCGAGCGTCTTGGCGGTCTTGTCGGTTTCGCTCGATCCTGAGCCCAGCATTCCGCCGAGCAGACGCCCCAGCAGGCCCTGCCCGTTGAATTCCGGATCCTCGGTCAGGTTGGTCGAAGCGATGGCCCTGAGCAGCACGCCCGTGGACTGGACGACGCTGACTTGGCTCTCCACCTGGGTGATGCCGCCGTCAGGCGGGACGCGGCTCGGATTGACGTCGTTGCTGACGACCTGCAGGTCCTGCGGATCGATGATGATTTCCGCCACCGAGCTGTAGAGTGCCGGCGTAAGCAGCCCATAGAGCAGCGCCGCAAGCGCCAGCACCCCGGTGGTGGCGAAGATCAGGAAACGACGGCGCACCAGTATACGCTTCAGGTCGCCCAGCTCGACTGTCGAGGGCGCATAGGACGCCGTCGGCACCACTTCCGGGGCGTATTGCGCCACCTCCGGAGCGTGTTGTTGCGGCAACGAGAGCAGGGATGATTGCAAAGGCCGCTCCGACAACACTGCCCGCAAGATGAAAATCGCAGTTTTGACCTAGCTATTCTTCAACTGTTAAAACACTGTTAATTATGTTGAGAGCTCTTTCCATTTTTGGCACGGAGTTTGCCTGGAAATGCGCCTGGGCGATGGCGGCGCGCCCGCGCGTTTTGCGGTAGCCGGGCAATTGCATGCTCGTAGGCAGGAAGGCTGAATCATGTCGCACGTCGAGTGGGTTATCCCTTCCACTTCCATCACAACCTCATGCCGCCAAATCGCGGCGGCCCGGCGGTGGGCGCCGGCGCGGCGGCACATGCAACGATGGACAAGGACGGCGCCCGAAACGGGCGAAAACGAACGATGACTGGCCTGTCGTCCCTCAAGGCCTGGGCTCGCGGCATCAAGCGGGACGTGGTGGCACTCTGGATAGCGGCACGTGACCCGCGCGTCCCTTGGTATGCCAAAGCCGCCGCGGGCATGGTCGCCGCCTATGCCCTTAGTCCGATCGACCTGATACCGGACTTCATCCCGGTACTCGGATATCTCGACGACATCGTCATCGTGCCGCTTGGCATCCTGCTTGCCGTGAAGCTCATTCCCGCACCGCTGATGGAGGAGTTTCGGCAAGAAGCGATCCGCCGCGAAGGCAAGCCGACGAGCCGCTGGGGCATGGCGGCGATAGCCGCAATCTGGCTGGCCGCCGCCGTTTGGCTGGTATGGCTGTTCTGGCCCGTTCGGACGATGTGACCCTGTGAGCACATTATCAAGCATCTGCCAGCTAGAACCGCGGCGAGCAGGAGGCACTGACGCCCATGAGGCAACAGTTTGAGGACGCCGGGGACCAACCGACAGGGACCGCAACATGCAGCTGAACCTGCGCCTGGACGGCGAGTGCCTGCGCGCTTTTCACCTTGTGCTGCTGCAACGCCTTGCCGAGCTTGCGCATGTCGAGATCTCGGTCGACGCCCGGCCGGCGCAAGGCGGCATCCCGCGTGGCGCCGAGGCGCTGTTCCAGCTTGAAAGGGCCATACATGGCCTGCCCGCCAAAGGGCTGGCCGAGCGCGTGCCGCTTTCGGCTCTCGCCCCCTACCGCACGCAGCCGCCTGCCTCAGCCGATCTGGTGCTCGACCTCTGCGGCGACGTGCAACGGGAAGGAGCGCGCGTCTGGCGCATCGCCTATGGCGGCGCCGCCGGCGAAGCGGCCCTGCTGGCGCTGGTCCTAGACGGCCAGACGCCGCTTGCCCGCATCGAGGAGAATGGGTCCGTTATCGCCGAGGGACGGTTGGGAACCGAATATGGCGGCGTAGCCGTCGCTTCGTTCCAGGACATGCTGGCGCGCACGGCGAGCCTGATCGTGGCGGCGGTGGCGGGTACCGCGCCCGCCGCCTTGCCCGCTTTGCCGGAACCGGCGCAAGCCAACGTCCAGCCGCCGATGCCCTCGACCGCCAGCCTTGGCGTCAGGGGAGCCAAGGCGCTCGCGCGGCGCATCGTCCAGAAGATTTATCATCTCTGCTACAATGCCCCGCACTGGCAGGTCGGCTGGCGCGAAACCAAGGGCCGCGATCTGTTCGAGCTGCGCGCGCATCCGGCCGAGGGCTGGAAGCTGCTGCCGGACGACGGCAGCCGCTTCTACGCCGATCCGTTCCCGATCCTGTACCAAGGCCAGGTGACGCTGTTCGTCGAGGATTATATCCACCGGCTCGGCAGGGCCATCATCTCGGCCGTGCCGTTCGGTCCGGCCGGGCCGCTCGGGCGCCCGGAGCCGGTGCTGGACCTGCCCTACCATCTCTCCTACCCCTTCGTCTTCGAGCGAGACGGCGAAGTCTGGATGGTGCCGGAAAGCTGCGCCAACGGGACGGTGGATCTCTACCGCGCCACCGCGTTCCCCGGCGGGTGGGTCAAGGAAGCCACGCTTCTTTCCGATATCGTCGCCAGCGACGCCACCTTGGTCGAGCATGGCGGCCGCTGGTGGATGTTCGCCACCGTGCGTGACGGTGGCGGCGCCTTTTCCGACGCGCTGCATCTGTGGTCGGCGCCGGATTTTCGCGGCCCCTGGACGCCGCATCCCAAGAATCCCGTGCTGGTCGACATCGCCTCGGCGCGGCCGGCGGGGCGCGTGGTGAAACGCGGCGACGCATTGCTGCGCCCCGTGCAGGACTGCCGCAGGAGCTATGGCGCGGCGCTCGGCATCGCACGCATTGCCCACCTTGATTTGAACGGCATGGAGCAGGTCGTCGAAAGCATTTTGACGCCGGGCACGCTATGGGGCGGCCGCAAGCTGCATACGCTCAACGAGGCCGGCGGCCTCGAATTCATCGACGGCTCGGCGATCGCACCGCGCTGGAAACAAAAGCGGCCTCTCCACGCGTAAGTCGATTTTCGCGGTTAAAAATCGCTCGATACGGGGTACATTGCTCCGATTCCGCGATGAGATCGCGCCGGGAGGAATCCGCCATGTCAAACAGCGTCTTGCCGCTGGTCATCAGCGCGCCGCAACCACGCACGCTCGACCTCATCTTCACGCCGCCCCAGCTGGCGCGCTTCAGGGCGAAGTATCGCATCGTCGAGACGACGCCCGAGGGCGTCGCCGAACTGCCGGCCGATGTGCTGGCGCAGGCCCGCTACATCGTCGGCCAGCCGCCGATCACGCCGGAAACGCTGGAGACGATGAAAGCGCTGCGCTGCGTCTTCAACGTCGAGACCAATTTGCTCAACAACATGCCGTACGAAACGCTGTTTTCGCGTGGCATCCATGTCGTCACCACCGGGCTGGTGTTCGCCGAGCCGGTGGCCGAGCTCGGTCTTGCCATGGCGCTCAACCTCGCCCGCGACATCGTCGATGCCGACCTCGCCTTCCGAAGGGGTGAGGAACTGTGGGGCGGCGACGGCAACCAGACGGCGCGGCTGCTTTCGGGTGCCGATGTCGGTATCGTCGGCTTCGGGGATCTCGGCCGCGCGCTGAACCGGCTGCTGACGGGCTTCCGTACCCGCACCAGGGTCTTCGATCCATGGCTGCCGCCGTCGATCCTCGTCGACAACGGCGTCGAGCCGGCCTCGCTGGACGAAGTGCTGTCGGCCAGCGACTTCGTCTTCGTCGTTGCCTCGGTGACCAGCGAGAACCAGGGGTTTCTCGGTGCCGATGCCTTCGCCAAAATGCGCAAGGGCGCCGCCTTCATCCTGCTCAGCCGCGCCGGCGTCGTCGATTTCCCCGCCCTGATGGCGGCGGTGAAGAGCGGCCACATCGTCGCCGCCAGCGACGTCTTCCCGGAAGAGCCGCTGGCGCAGGACCACCCGGTTCGCGTCTTGCCCGGCTTCCTGCGCTCCGCCCACCGCGCCGGCGCACTCGACATCGCCTTCAAACGCATGGGCGACATAGTGCTGGAGGATATGGACCTGGTCGACCGGGGCCTGCCACCGCTCCGCTCCAAGCGCGCCGAACGCGAGACCGTCGCGCGCATGCGTTCGAAGCCGGTAGACAAGAACTGACGGGACCGGCGGCGGTCGGCCCGCTGCCACGGCGCGGCCGACCCGGCGTGGCCCAGGCTTTGCGTCATAATGGAACGATCGCGCCGCGGCGAAGTTTTACAAGCGGTCGGGCGACGGCAAACCCGGCTTACTCCAGGGAGGCCCGTCACGGCTCGCGTCGGTGGCGGGCCTTGCTGCGTTCCACCCGATCAGCTTGTGGCCAGCCTTACGCACAGGGGTTAGAGTGCGGCCGCAGGCAAAGGAACGCCTCCCCAGGCCAACAATTGGCTTGGGCACAGCAAGGTTCGCGATGCTCAACACGTTCGACTATGGCGGCAAGGAAGCCGATACCGTGCATGCGCTGGAAGAGGACATCATCTTCGGCCGGCTGGCGCCCGGCACACGGCTGGTCGAGGACGTGCTGCTGGCCCGTTTTCCGGTCTCGCGCCACGTCATCCGCCAGGCGCTCTACCAGTTGGAGAAACTCGGCATCGTCACGCGCGAGCGCAACAAGGGCGCCACCGTGCGCCGGCTCTCGTCCGAGGAAGTGCGCCAGATCTACGAGGTGCGCGAAATGTTGCAACGACAGGCGGCGCTGATGATCCGCCTGCCGGCCAGCGACGCGCTGATCGCGGAGTTGACGGAGATCCACCGCATCTACAGCGGCCATGTCGACAGCGGCTATCTGCGCGGCATCCACGAGGCCAATGACCGCTTCCACCTCACCATGTTCTCGGCTTGCGGCAATGCCCATCTGGTGTCCTCGATCGAACACTACATGCGCCTTAGCCTGCCGGTACGGGCCAATTCGCTCGCTGACAGGGAAAAGCTCGACGTCTCGCGGCAGCATCACTGGATGATGATCGAGGCGTTGAAGCGCAGCGACAACTGGGTGCTGGCGCAGCTTTGCGTCGACCATCTGCAGCCGAGCAAGGCGTTTTATCTCCAGGAGATCGGGACGACACTCACGGCCGGCGAGACCGGCTGAGCGAACTCGGCACAAAAACCGGCGGCCCGCGCCCATGCAGGCTTCACAAGCAAACGAAGAAACCCGTAGAAAGTTTCTGGTCTCCAACCGATTATTTTCTGCCGCCTCCACATGACCGGCATGGTGAGGCGGAACTTCCCCCGTCTTGATCCCGTTCAAATGGCTGATCGTTTCTTCGACGGTCATAAACGATAGGGAAGGATACCGTCATGAATATCAAGATGACCTGTTTAGCCGCCATGGCACTTTCCATGGCTGCCGGGTCGGCACTCGCCGCCGCGACGTCGACCTCGGGAACATCGGCTCTCGACGACCCGGCCAAGATGCAGCCCTTCTACACCGACTCCAGCATGAAGACGCTGCGCGGCAGTGACGAATTCACGAAGGCGTGGAAGGCGCTCACTCCGGAAGACCAGAAGATGATGATGACGGCTTGCGTGGACGAGGCCAAGAACGCCAACGCCGCGAACAGCCACCCGGAATTCTGCAGCAACGTGAAGGCGAATGGCGGCAGCAAGTAACGCGCCCTCGCCCGGACCAGGAGACAGCCCCGTTCGCGGGGCTGTTGTTTTGACGGCTCTTGCGTGTCGCGCGGTTGGATATGCCCTGCCTGGCGCTCCCTTATCAGCCGGCCTAGCATCCAACTCGGCCCAGTCGACCAATTTCCCGTCGCCTTTTTCCAGCCATGTTGCACTGCGAAAATTTTATTGCATTGCGATATCGGCCGGCTCGGCCGACACTGGCGGCGGGCTGGCTTGCACGAAGGAGTTGTCGTGTCAGCATCATTCCGGCCGGACATACAAGGGTTGCGCGCGCTGGCGGTCGGCGGCGTTGTCGCCTATCATTTCGGCCTCACCGCTCTGCCCGGCGGCTTTGCCGGCGTCGACATCTTCTTCGTCATCTCGGGCTGGCTGATCACCACCCACCTCATGCGCGAGATAGGCGACACCGGCCGGCTCGACCTCTGGCGCTTCTATGCCCGGCGCGCCCGGCGCCTTTTGCCTGCCGCGCTTTTCGTCATTCTGGCCACGCTGGCCGCCGGCTACTTCATCTTGGCGCCGCAGGAGCAGGCGCTCTATTCCCGCGGCGCCATGTATGCCAGCGCCTACGCCATCAATCTGTGGCTGCTGCGCTGGTCGTTCGACTATTTCGCCGCCGACGCCGCCAGCAATCCGTTCATCCATTTCTGGTCGCTTTCTGTCGAGGAGCAGTTCTATCTCGCCTGGCCGGCGTTGCTTCTGCTCGCCGCCTGGCTGCGCCCGGGCCGGCACATGGCCGTGGCGGTGATCGGCGTGGCCGGGCTCGCCTCCTTCGCCACCTGCTTGTGGCTGACCAGCCTCTCGCCGGCCTGGGCCTTCTACTTCTCGCCGTTGCGCGCCTGGGAGTTCGCCGCCGGCGGCCTGGCGACGCTGGTGCCGGCGGCCTTCCCGGGCCAGCGTCCATGGCTGCGCGCGGCGCAGGGCTGGCTCGGCCTGGCGCTGATCGCGGCGGCCTATCTCTGGCTCAGCGAAGACCTGCCCTTCCCCGGCTGGTATGCGCTGCTGCCGGTTGCTGGCACGGTGCTGGTGCTGCTCGGCGGCGCGGGCGAGCAGACCGATGGCCAAGCAGACGAACACACCGGCGGGCCGGCCCGCTGGCAGGCTTTTGGCCCCGGCGCGATGCTCTCGTTGCCGCCCTTGCAATGGGTCGGCGCGCTTTCCTATTCGCTCTATCTCTGGCACTGGCCGGTCATCGTTTATGCCGGGATGCTGGTGCCGGACCTCAGCGTCCCGCAGCGCCTTGGCTGCGCCGCTCTGGCGCTGGCGTTGTCGGTGCTGACCTATCACCTCGTCGAGAACCCGGCGCGGCGCGGCGCATGGCTGACGGCGGGCGCCAGGGCGCTGGCCCCCGCGCTGGCGCTGACAGGCGCGGGCGTGGCCGTCGCCTATGCCAATGCGCATCTCGCCACGCGCAACATCGATCCCGAGCAGCGCGGCATCGAGGAGGCGGCCGAACAACCCTCCATCGCCCGCGCCACCGACAAGAACTGCCTGCTTGATTTCCACACGGTGAAGCCCAAGCCCTGCGTGTTCGGCCCGGCGGATGCCGCCCACACCGTCGTGCTGTTCGGCGATTCGCACGCCGACCACTGGTCGACGCCGCTGGTCGAAGCCGCCCGGCGCAACGACGCCAAGGTGGTCACCTATCTCAAATCCTCGTGCCGCGCCTCGCGGCTCTCCACCTTCAACACGGTGCTGAAGCGCGACTACACCGAATGCGACGCCTGGCGCGAGCAGGCGATATCGGACATCATCGCCCGCAAGCCGCGCCTTGTGGTGATATCGGAATTCTCGATCGGCAACCTGACCCGCGACTTGCCCGCCGCCAGCCGCAGGGCCGAGACCGCGCGCTGGCAGGCCGGCCTGCGCTCGACCTTGCAGGCCTTCAGCCGGGCCGGGGTCGAGACGGCTGTCATCCGCGACACGCCGATCAACGACAGCTTCGCCGATTCCTGCGTTGCCCGCGCGCTGTGGTGGCGCGAGGCGCCCTCGCTCTGCGACACGCCAAGGGCGCAGGCCGCCAACGACGGCGCGGCCGCCGCCGAGCGCGCCGTGGTGACCAGCGTGCCTGATACCCGCTATGTCGACCTCACCGACCGCTTCTGCGGTCCCACCGCCTGCCACGTCTTCATCGGCGGCAAACTGGCCTTCCGCGACCGCCACCATCTGGCGACGGCGTTCGCCGAAACGCTTGAGGGACCGCTGGAAAAGGCGCTGTTTTAGGGGTCTAGCCGTTCACGGGGAGAAGATGATTGGAGCGATAGAGGGCTCCCTGCCGCGTCCACGGGACGTCGCACGCGGCAGCCCGGCTGCGCCGCAATACCCAGCGCGGCATATCGGGACCAGGTTTCGCAGCGTAGACGGCATCGATATTTAGCTCGGCCCAGCGGGCACGATCTCGTCGATTTGCCGTTGCGATATCGAATCCGCGGAACGTAGCCGCCTCTCGGGGGTTATATTAGCCTAACCTTGAAGAGGAGGTAGCCATGAAAAAGCTCCTGCTTGCCTCGGTGATAGCCATTGCTTCGGCGGCGGCCGTGACCGCCCCCGCGGATGCCCGCAGTGGTATCACCATCGGCATCGGCGGCTATGCTGACGACTATTACGGCAACGACTATTACAATGGTTATGGCGACTATGGCGATGATTACGTCTATCGCCCGCATTACCGGTACAACATCTATGACAACGGCTACAGGCCGCGCTATTACCACCGGTACCACCGTTGCCACATCGAAGTGATCAGGCACTGGCGCCATCACCACAGAATCGTTGAGGAAATCCGCGTCTGCCGATGACGTGATTCTGTAAAACGGACCCGGCCGGTATCGCCGGCCGGCCCGCTGCCCGCCTCACCTCGGTCGCTTCCCCAGCATCATCCCATAATGCACGGCCAGAAGATCCAGCCCGACCTTCAACAGCTTCGTGACGACATCCCTGTCCTCTCCCGTCTCCTTGGCCAGGCTTTTGATCGACCCGTCCGCGCAGCAGACTTTCTGGACCACGGCGGCCACCTCCCAGTGTCCGAGCGCCTTGGTGGCGGCGGCGTGCGCGCGGCCGGCGTCGAGTACGTTGTCGGCGACACCGCCGCCCAAGCGGCCATCGTCGACGCGCTCGCTCCAGCGCATCGGCTTGGCGCTCGCCTGCTGGCTGGACTGGAAATCCAGGCGGTAGCGCAGGCCGGCCTCGCGCTGCTGGCGCGACAGCGAGGTGATGCCGAGAAGCGCGTCGATCGCGCGCAACCGCACTATGCCGCCGGTGGACGTGTGGCCGTCATTCGACACCTCGTAGACGCGCCGTGCCTCCAGCGTACCGGAGACCAGGCGCTTGCGGCCGAATTCGTCGTCCTTCAGCGCGAAATCATGGCCGACTTCCCTGCGGATACGCACCTGCTCGGCCTCGCCTTTCGGCAGTTTCGGCGCCTGAGGCCTGGCGGCTTTGCTTTTGCTGGGCAAGGGATGGCTCCTCTGTTGAGTGTTTTGGATTGAGAAGGGGGCGCTGTTCCGCCGACCCATCGAGATCGTCACAGCGTCACCAGCTTCGCCGCCCCCCTCCGATGGAACCAGCGGCGGGTTCCGGCGTTGTGTCGCGTCCATGACAAGAGGAGGTTGCCGTGACGGCCTTCTTGCCGGTGACCCTGCGTTTTTGCGACAACAGGACCATGCTGGTCGGCTCGGTGGCCGAGGCGGCGACCGCCCTTGCCCAGCAATGGCCCGACAAGACCGCGCCCGCCTATCTCGGCGCTGCACGGCTGGTCCGGCTCGCGGTCGACGGCAGCTGCTGCCCGCGCATCGCCTTCGAAGCCTTCACCAAGGCGGCAAGGCAACAAGGCATATTGATTGCCAAGCCGAGAAGCCGCGCGCATGATTGGCTCGACGCCGCCGCCGGGCCGTGACCCGGATGCGGTGCAACCGGCTGGCCACCTTGCGCGTTTCTGAATCCCTGGTCTCGAGCCGCGTGCAATGCCGCAATCGAGGTGAACGCCATGGGTACCATGAAAACAGGAGTGCCTCTGAAAGTGCGTCTGGACGGCCATGTCGAAGAGATCGCCAGCGTCAGCGATGCGGCCGATTTCCTGCAGCGCTGGCCGGTCGAACGGCGCGGTCACGTCTACCGCAGCGCACTCAACGCCTGCAGCGCTGCCATCGCGGCGCAGATTTCGGAATCCGACGCCATAAAGGTCTTCACCGGCTTCGCCCGGGTATGCGGCATCCTGGTTGCCGAGGGCGGCCCGGCGATGATGCTCGAGACGAGAACGGTGCAAAGCCGCATGCCCAAACAAGGCCGGCAAGTGCCGAAATAGCGATCGGGTGATTTCGTCTCGGGGATGGTTCATCGCTTATCCCTGTTGTCTCATTCAGCTTTGCCTGCCATGCCGGCGCCCCCTCATCCGCCCTCCGGCACCTTCTCCCGTGGGGATAAGGGAGGCTCACCCCGGCTGCGGAAACGGGCGTTGTGGTAGGCGCAGTAGCTTTTCGGGGCGCTGGTGCGCATGCCGCAGCACAGCATCTCGGCGCCCGGCCGCCCGCCCGGGACGTCGTTTTCCGGGTCTTCTTGCAGTACCAGGTCGAGCGGCGCGCGGCAGCGGTCGAACAGGCAGTCGATGAAGCGCATCGCCACGCCATGCGGCTGGCGGCCGAGAGGCCGACGTCGCGACGCGGGCACCTCCAAGCGATAGGGTTCGCCGTCGGCGATGACCACGCCTTCCACATACAGGCGCGGCGGCAGCCGGACCGACAGCGGCTCGCGCCTCGGCCGGGCACCACCCTGCAACGCGCCGAACGCTGCCGCGACCTTGGGGGCGGAATGCCCGTCCTGCAACCGGCGGGCGATCTCCTCCAATTCGGCGTCGGTGTGGTTTGTCATCTCTTAGCCTCCATCCAAGTTCCGCTTTCGGCCGCGCACCGTCAGGTAAGCGCCAGCCCGGCCCACCGGGCCGTGTTTCCGGGTTCATGTGGTTTTCGCGAGCCGGCCGGAGCCGGGTCAGCTGCGCCGGGCTGATCGCCGGGCGACGAGGCGCAAAAACCGCGCCTCGGCCGGTTTCCTGTCGGAGGCGCAAACCGCCCTGCCCGCCATCAAGTCGGACAGGAGGAGGATTCTGCCCGCCGGCGCACCGCCGGCCGGTTGGACCCGAATCCGCAGGCCAGCGCCATGCCTGGCCAATAGAGGGCCGGAGCCGAAGGGAGCGGCGGCTCCGGCCGTTCCGGTCGCCGCTGACGGGCGGGCCGGACCCGGGCCCGATGCTTGAAAGCACCGGGCCTCGGGCTTCACCCCGGCCGGGGAGGAGGACGGCCGGGACGAAAGGGGACGGTCAAGGCGGGTTAAGGCCGCCAAGGGCATCGAGGCGATCAAGCGTGCCTCGGGCGGGGCCGGCGCCACGGCGCCGTCAAAGCTGGATAGGATCTGCATGCCCGTATATAAGCATAACTTTAAAATTTATGCAAGCTATTCTTTCATGGACGAGGCCAGCTTTCATCGCTCACATGGCGCCATGGCCAAAACGGAACTGTCGATGAAGATCGGGGCGGCGATCCGCCAGGCGCGCAAGCAGCGCGGCCTGGTCATGCGCCACATTGCCGAGCACAACGACACCGATGTCGCCGCCGTCGGCAATTGGGAAACCGGCCGCAATCTGCCCAAGACCGAGAACCTGCTGAAGACCGCCGCCTTCCTGCGCATCGACCCGGTCGCGCTCGGCAGGGGCGAGGTCGTGTTCCTCGACAATGCCGGCCCTGTGGCCGATGCCGAGATCGTCACCGACGCCGGCCCGCTGCCCGCCGGGCCGGCGGACATTCCGGTGCTGGGCGCCGCGGTCGGCGGCGACGACGGCGACTTCACCCTGAACGGCGAGCCGGCCGCCTATGTCCAGCGACCGCCCGGCATCCGCAACCTCACCAAGGTGTTCGCGCTGCATGTGCTCAGCGATTCCATGGTGCCGCGCTACGAACCGGGCGACATGATCTACTGCGGCGGCCGCGATGCGGTGCCCGGCGACCATGTGGTGATCGAGATGTTCCCGGAACAGAACGAGCGCAACGGCAAGGCCTTCATCAAGAAACTGGTCAAGCGCACCGCCGCCGAGCTGGTCGTCGAACAGTACAATCCGCCGAAAACGCTGACCTTCAACCGCTACGCCATAAATCACGTCTGGCGCGTCATCCCGCTCAAGGAATTGCTGGGGTATTAGGGCGGCGGGGCGCCTCTGCATTCTCCCCCTGTTCGCGGGAGAAGACAGGACCGGCGCCAGCCCGCCCCTCCAAAATTCACGCCCGCCTCGTTCCCTCCAGCGGCACCTCGCGGTCGCTCAGTATCCGGGCTTCGCTGCGCACGCGCTGGCGTTCGTCGATGAACGCCGCCCGGATCTGGACAGTCGCGCCCGGCAGCCCGTCGGCGCGGCAGGCCGAGCAGACGATGCGCCCCGACAGCGCCGCCAGCGGCGTGTTGCCCGTCACTCCGAACCGCTTCAGCTGATCGGGCCGCCACCATCTGTTACGGCCGCAATCGGCGCACTCGACCGATATCGACGCGACCTGCGCGATCACCGGTTCCTTGCCTGGCAGTGCCATTGCCCCTCCGCATTCTTGTTCCTGCTTTGTTCCCATATTCCTGCGTTTTGACGCGGGAGTCGAGTCGCAGTTTTCAAACTTCCGCAAAAGTTTCCCTTTTGCTACTATTTGAGTTATGCTTATATGCACTCGCAAATGTGAGCCGAGCGCGGTCCCGCCGCGTCGAACCCGGGAGCAAAGATGGACACCGCCGATTTTGCCCGTGCCTGTGGTTATACCGGCGACAGCCCTGCTTTGCTCCTGGCTTTCGAGGCGATCCGCCACAGCGGCATCGCCCACGCCCGCCAGGATCATTTCCGGCGCAAGGCTGTCATCGACGAATTGAAGCATTCGGAAGCGATGTTCCTGGTTGCGATCGGGCCCGCGCTATCGACCGAAGAAGCCATCGAGGACACCGCCCGCTTCATCGCCTGCTGGCGCAATATGCCGCGCTGGCGCCAGGAGCGGCGGCTGCCCGATCTCGTCAGGGCCAAGCAGCAGCGGCTCCAGGCGCGTTTCTTCCGCCGTTACGGCCACCTTCTGTGGGCACTCGAGGCAGCGTGAGACGGGCAAGCCTGGACCAGCCGGTCGAGGGTTCCAATCGCCGCTTTTTCTTCCTAGATTGCGCGCGGGGTGGCTGATTGTTCGACGTGCATATCTGAAGAATGTTCGAGACTGCCCGCTCAAGAGTTCAGACCTGGATAACGGCCGGCGCGGGAAGCATCGCCGCGCTGTTCGTCGCCGGCCTGATGGGCGCCTTCGGCGCCCTGCCCGCGCACGCTCCGCCGCAATTGCCGCTTGACGTAGCCGTCGATGCCGGGCGCTGGAGGATCAAGCCAATCCGCGCCTATGTCAGCCACGCCGACGTTCATGGCGTGCCGCTGAAACCGGGCCAGAAGGCGTTGGTGCTGGAGGCCGACCTGACCAACCGCACCGCTCAATCCGACAAGGCCTACTTCAATGTCTTCAGGCCGGAAGGGCTCGCTGTGCCCGAAGGCCCGCCGATGATAGCGCTGACCCGGGATTCGACGCTGGCGCCGGAACTGCATCCCGGTATGACCGAGCGCATGGCCTACGTCTGGCCGCTTGCCGGCGACGCGAAAATTCCCGCAGCCATCGGCTTCGTCGTCACCGCCGAGATATTCAAGCCGCGCGATAACCTTTATGGCGCACCCGGCTGGTTCAATCCCTATCGGCTTGGCACCGTCACCTTGCCGGTCGCCGACGTGGGAACCGGCTCATGAGAACCCGGGCGATAGGCAATCTCCTGATCCTCACCGCCACCGTGGCGCTGAGCTACGGCATGCAGGTGTCGAAGCCGCATTATGCCGACTTGACCGCGCCGATCCCGGTCGGCGGCACCATGCACGACACGGTGCGGGCGCGCAGCTTCGGTGTCCGTTTGGACAAGGTCGTCTTTGCCCGCGCGCTGAAGACCAGTCAGTTCGGTCGGACGAAGCTGTTGACGACAAGCGGCCTGTGGGCGGTGGTGACGACCAGCCTCACCGCCACCAGCGCCTCCGCCACGGTCGCGGACGGCACCTGGCAAGGCCCGGCCGGATTGCGCTACCGGCAGACCGAACGGCTCGGTTATCGCCAGGACATGCCGCCGCATGCCGTCGATCCGGGCCTGGAAAGACGCGGCCTGTTCGTGTTCGAGGTGCCTGCGGACCAGATCGGTGGTGCCACGCTGCTGGTCGCCGCGCGGCAGTTCGCCCCGCTGGACGCCCAGGCGCGTATCAGTCTCGATGCGCGCCTGGGCGATGACGGCCAGCCGGCGGAAGTGCTGCCGCAATATGACCTCGACGCCCCGCCGGGCAAGACATGACCGCGATTGCGACCGATGGGAACCCAGCCGCCGACCGGCAGGCAGAGAAAAAGTGGCGCCGGCGCAGCCTGGCCGCCCTCGCCGTCCTGCTGCCGCTAACGCTGGCCGAGACCAGCTATGACAGCGTGCGCGAATGGCTGCACGGCGAAGACCTCGTTGCGCGCGATGTCGACTTTGGCCGCTCCGCGCCGTTCGGCGGCAGCGACTGGCGGCTGGCGGATCTGCGCGGCGGCAAGGCCGGCCGCCTGCCCGACCGCGCCTTCGCCGTCATCGCCACCTTCTCCGTGACCATCGGCGACCCCGATCTGCAAAGGCTGTGGCTGGGCTGCAAGCTGATGTTGACCGACGCCACGGGGCGCCGCTGGCTGCCGGATTTCATCTCCGGCGTCAGCCTGCCGGATGGCGTGATGAACTGCACCTCGGCAATTTTCTCCGGCGCAAGGAAGGGCGACGTCATCACCATCGGCGACACTTTCATCGTGCCCGAGGATGCCATCAAGACCATCCGCCCGGCCGTCGGGCTAGGAAGCGAGCGGCCGTGGTACCTGCGGTTTCAGCGGCCGCCGAAGTAGCGACGGCGCCGGCAGCCCGGAGTTACGGCACGGCGATCAACAGAACGTAAGCGACAAAGACGACGAGGTGAGTAAGTCCGGTGAGAACCGTCGTGCGTCCGGTACTGAAACTCACGACACTCACGGCAAGGGCCAGAACCAGCAAAATCACGTCGCTCGGGCCGAGACCGAGGTTGAGGGATTCTCCGGTGATGAGGCTGGCCACCGCCACCGCCGGGATCGTCAGTCCGATGGTCGCGCACGCCGAGCCCAAAGCGACGTTCAATGCTCGCTGGAGCTCATTCCCCCACGATGCCTTGATGGCGGAGATCGCCTCGGGGAGCAGCACGACGAACGCAATCATCGCCCCGACGATCGCATCCGATTGCGGGATCTGCAGATAGGCAAGGCCATCTTCGACGCCAGCCGCGACCCGCTCCGTCAGCAATACGATCCCGACCAGTCCCAAAAGCAGGAAGACGAAATGCGTCGCCACGCCGTGAACTTGCGGAGAATGGCTTTCCGGGACGCTTTCGCGGACCTGCACCTCCAGGAAGTCCTCTTTCTGGCTGTAGCTCTGGGCGAAAACGAAACTGCCGTAGAGCAACAGCGACAACAGCGCGACGAAAGCCAGTTGCGTGGGAGAAAATGTCCCGGGGCTGGTGGCAAGGGTGTAGTTCGGGAGCACCATCGTCAGCACCGTGATCGCGGTCAACACCGAGAGAAAGGAACTTGTCCCCTGCCTTCGGATGTCTTGGTGGCGGTGCCGCCACCCGCCGAGTGTCAGGCACAGGCCCACGATGCCAGTGCAGACGATCATCACAGTGGAGAACACGGACTCTCGCGCCAAAGTCGGATTGTTGGCGCCATGTCGCATCATCGAGACGATGATCGACACTTCGATCGTCGTTACGGCCAAGGTAAGGACCAGGGTGCCGTACGGCTCTCCGACACGCCGGGCTATCGCTTCCGCATGTCGCAACGCGGCGAAGACGGTTGCCAGGGTAAGAACGATCGATATGCCGGCAACGATCACCACGACCGCCGTCCGGTAATTTTCGACCGGCTCTATGTTTGATTGCAGTATCAACGCCAGCGCGCAGCAGACCACAGGCAGGCCGAAGGTCATTGCCTCACTTCGACGGCGGAAGAAGTAAGCCATGGAATTCTCTTCGATCTCGTGAATGCAAACAGGCGGTCTGTTTTAGCAGACGTCGGGAATGATGCCACTTTCGCCTCATCGCATGTACATTGGCAAGGCGCGACGACGACCCCCTACGATCTCTTGCCGCTCGCTACCGGGAACGATCGACCGCCTCACCCGTCCGCGCGTCCTTCGAAAGCGAAAACGCCGTCTCCAGCACGGCGGCGAGAAAGCAGACCCGCAGCGGCTCGATCAGGATGCCGGTGGAGGAATCCTGGAACGGGCTGCCGAACAGCAGCGTCACCCCGTGCGAGATGACCTGCCAGACGTCCAGCTCGTGCGGGCCGATTAGCCGCGTCGTACCCAGCCACAGCCAGGCCGCACCCCAGTCGAGCAGGCGGTAGCCGACGACGAGCGTGCACAGCAACACCAGGCTGGAGCTAACCGTCAGCCGCACGCCGTTGGCGATCGGCAGATAGCGCGAGCGG
Source organism: Mesorhizobium sp. M0152 (assembly GCF_040322415.1). NCBI lineage: Bacteria > Pseudomonadati > Pseudomonadota > Alphaproteobacteria > Hyphomicrobiales > Phyllobacteriaceae > Mesorhizobium > Mesorhizobium sp. M0152. The sequence goes on along the minus strand of NZ_JAMYTH010000014.1, from coordinate 28,282 downwards.
TAGCCCTCGACGAAATGCTCGACGAATCGCGCAGGAATTTCGGCAGGCCGGCATAGCGCTTGCCGACGCGTTCCAGCCGGCCGTGCACGCGCATCAGGGCGGCGTCGTCGCGCACGTCGTAGCCGTAGATCAGCGCAGCCATGACCAGCCAGATCAGCGGCAAAAGCATGTAGAAGAACAGGTTGACGATTGTCGAGGGCGCGACCGAAGTGATCTCGACCGGCACCATGGGCGCGGCCATCGCGGCCGGCACCGGGCTCGCCAGCTCATCGGCCGACGCCTGCAGAACCGACCAGAAATTGCGGCTCATCAGCCATTGCAGGGCGCTGTCCTTCCAGCGGCTGATCACGTAGAGACCGACGAAGATCCAGTTGGTCTCGCAGATCACCACCACGATCTGCCAGAACCAGGCGGCTCCCGTTTTCGTCTGCATGAACTTGGCCAACCGGCGGATCAGCCAGGATACCGTCACCGAGATCAGCAGCCAGCGCGAATCCAGGACGTCCAGCACATTGCCGCTCTGGCCGAAAGCGGCCTGGTCGAGCGAGGCGCGCGAATATTGCCGCACGATGTCGCCCAGAAACCCCCATGCCGCGTAATAAGCGAAGAAGGGCAACAGTGCGATGGTGATCATCCGCACCAGCCGCGAGCCGCGCCGGTCGGCGGTTCCCTCCCCTTCGGCGACAGCGGCCTTTTCCGCGCCACGCTGCGCGGCCAGCACATGGGGCAGGCCGGGGCGCAGCAGATGGAACATCGCCACCGTCACCACCAGTTGCGCCAATGCCACCAGCGTCAGCATCGCCAGCCCGGCGAAATGATTGGCGAGCGCTACCTTGGCGGCCAGCCGCAGGAGGATGTCGCCGGCCAGAACGCCGGCTAGCACCAGCGTCACGAGTTGCGGCCAAAACCGCAGCAGCAGCGAAAAGCTCAAGGTGATCGGTCTGATGATATCGGCGACCATGAGGTTCTCTCACGACGCCACCCGCCCAAAGCTTTGTAGCAAGGCACGATGGTTTTGCAAGAAAATGGGGCGGGTTCTCCTGCCAAGGCAGAGCGAGGCGCCCCCCTCTGTCCTGCCGGACATCTCCCCCTCCAGGGGGGAGATTGGCAGCTTTGTCTTCACCGCTTCTTCTTCAACGTTGAAAATTGGCGAAGGCAGTCATGACATCCAATTTCCCCCTTGAGGGGGGAGATGTCCGGCAGGACAGAGGGGGCGACGAGCGCTGACCGTCCCCTTTGGCCCTCACCGTCGCACCCGCGACTTCAGCCACCGGTCGAACGCCACCGCCAGGATCAGGATCAGGCCGATGACGATGCTTTGCGTGTAGGAGGAGACGTTGTTGAACTGCAGCCCGTTCTGCAGCACGCCGATCAACGCCGCGCCCACCACCGTGCCGCCGACAGAGCCGATGCCGCCGAACAGCGAGGTGCCGCCGATGACGACGGCCGAGATGACTGTCAGCTCATAACCGATGCCTGCGACCGCTTCCGAGGAGTTGAGCCTGGCCGACAGCACGAAGGCGGCGAGCCCGGCGAAGAAGCCGACGATGACATAGACCGAGATGAGGATGCGGTCGACGCGCAGGCCCGACAGCCGGGCCGCCTCGGCATTGCCGCCGACGGCATAGACGGCGCGGCCGTAGCGGGTGTAGCGCAGCACGATGTGGCACAGGATGGCGGCCACCGCGAAGATGATCGCCGGCACCGGCACCGGCCCGATCAGCCCGGTGCCGAACCAGCGCATCGAGGCGTCGAAGCCCGAGATCGGGCCGCCATTGGAGATGGTCAGCGTCAGCCCGCGAAACACCGTCAGCCCGCCTAGCGTGACGACGAAGGGCGGCACTTTCAGCCGGGTAATGGCAAGCCCCTGCACGCCGCCGGCCGCCGCTCCCACCACGACGGCGGCCAGGAGAGCCGCGAACCAGCCATAGCCCTGTGTTCCCGACGTCGACAGCGACAGCGTGTTGGCGGTGCCGCCCTTGGCGACGACGGCGGCGACCATGCCGCAGAAGGCGAGCAGCGAGCCGACCGAAAGGTCGATGCCGGCTGTGAGGATGACGAAGGTCATGCCGAGCGCGATCAGGCCGGTGATCGAGATCTGCCGCGTGATGTTGAACAAATTGATCGGGTCGATGAAGCTCGGCTTCAGCACGGTGAAGACGACGACCAGCGCCGCCAGGAACAGCAGCGGTCCGAAACTCATCAACAACCGCGCGACCGTGGCGCTGCCGCGCTGATTCCGTTCTTCGGCGATGCTCATCGTGCCTGCCCCTTCGCATCCTGCCTGTCGAGCGCCATCAGTTCCATCAATCTTTCCTCGTTTGCCTTGACGCCCGGCATCTGCCCGGTGATGCGCCCCCTGCGCATGGTCACGATCCGGTCCGACACCGCCAGCACCTCGGGCAGTTCGGACGAGATCATCATCACCGCGATGCCGCGCGCCGCCAATTGCACCAGGATCTGGTGCACTTCCGTCTTGGCGCCGACATCGACGCCGCGCGTCGGCTCGTCGACGATCAGCACCTTCGGATCGCGTGCCAGCCAGCGCGCCAGGATCACCTTCTGCTGATTGCCGCCCGACAGGCCCTCGATCGCCTGCTCGGCCGAGGCCATGCGGATCGACAGCATTTTCCGAAAACCCGACAGCGCATCGCGCTCGCGCCGCTCGGCCATGAAACCGAAGCCGTTGCTGAACGTGCCCAGCGATGCGACGGAGAAATTCGGCAGGATCCCCAATGCCGCAAAGATCGCCTGGTGCTTGCGGTCCTCGGGCACCAGCCCGATGCCGAGCGCGATGGCGTCGGCGGGTGAGCCCGGCGCAATTGCCTTGCCGTCGAGCGTGATGGTGCCCGCCGCGATGCGATCGGCGCCGAAAATGGCACGCGCCAGCTCCGTGCGGCCGGAGCCGACGAGGCCGGCGACGCCGAGGATTTCGCCCGCCTTGAGGTCGATGTCGACGCCGTCGAGCACGATCGCGTGCGGCGCCTCGGGGTCGCGCACGGTACGCAGGCCGCGCACCGACAGCACGACATCGCCGGCGACCGCGCGCTGCGCCGGCCGCGCATAGAGCTCGGACGCGGCGCGGCCGACCATCTTCTCGATGATTTTCGGCAACTGGATCGGTCGTCCGTCGTCGCGCTCGAGGTGTCCGGCCAGCCTGCCGTCGCGCAGCACCGTCATGCGGTCGCAAATGGCGGAGGCCTCCTCCAGCCGGTGGGTCACGAACATGATGGCGACCTTGTCCCTGCGCAGCCGGTCCATGATCGACAGCAGCCGCTGCACCTCGGTCTCGGTCAGCGCCGAGGTCGGCTCGTCCATGATGATCAGACGGCTTTCCAGCGACAACGCCCGGGCAATCTCCACCAGTTGCTGTTCGGCCACGGACAGCGCCGAGACCGGCGTCATCGGGTCGATGGAGAGGCCGACGCGGGCGACGATCGCGCGGGAGGCTTCCTCCATCCTGCGCCAGCTGACCAGCCCGAGCGGCCCGGTCGGCGCGCGGCCGATGAAAATGTTCTCCGCCACCGTCAGGGTCGGGATCAGGCTGAGCTCTTGGTAGATGGTGACGATGCCGAGCCGCTTGGCATCCTGCGGGCTCGCCGGCTGGTAGTCGGCGCCGTCGAAGGTGATGTGCCCGCCGGATGGCGGCATGACGCCGGAGAGTATCTTGAGCAGCGTCGATTTGCCGGCGCCGTTTTCGCCGAGCAGGCCGAGGATCTCGCCGGGGCGGATGTCGAGCGAGACATCGCTGAGCGCCGTAACGCCCGCGAAATGCTTGGTCAGGCCCTCGACGGAAAGCAGGACGGGTGTGGCTTCAGCTGGCAAGAGTTGCTCCCTGGGTGCGGTTCATGCTGGCCTCGTCAGCGCGTGAACGCCCCCCTCTGGCCTGCCGGCCATCTCCCCCTCAAGGGGGGAGATCGGCAGTGTTGATGGCGCACGCTTCCTGCAACGTCGGAGATTGGCGAAAGCTGAGAACCAGGCAATCTCCCCCCTGGAGGGGGAGATGTCCGGCAGGACAGAGGGGGGCGCTGCCCCGCCGGCCTTTCCAATCAGCCTACTTCGTCTCGTTCAGCCTCTCGGCCTTGTCGAGATTGTCCTTGCCGATGACGATCGGCGTCAACAGCACCAGCTTCTCCTTCGGCTCGGTCTTGTCCTTGGCGTAGGCGACCGCGATCTGCACGGCGGTGCGCGACTGCTGGCCGGGGAACTGTTCGACCGTGCCGGCGAGCTTGCCGTCGCGGACCGCGACCAGCGCTTCCGGCAGCGCGTCGAAGCCGTAGATCTTGACGTCGGCGAAGTTGCGCGCGGCACAAGCCTCCATGGCGCCCAGCGCCATGTCGTCATTGGCGCAGATGATGGCGTCCGGCTTGCCGTTGGCGGCAAGGCCGGCCTCGGTCACGGACAGCGCCTCGGCGCGGGCGAAGTTGGCGGTCTGCTCGAAGACGATCTGATACTTGTCCTTCAGCGGATCGAGCACGTTGTGCACACCCTTGTTGCGGTCGATCGCCGGCCCGGCGCCCGGCTGGCCCTGCAGATGGAACAGCTTGGCGCCGTTGGGAAACGCCGCCAACACGGCGCTGGCTTCCGCCTCGCCGCCCTTGACGTTGTCGGCGCCGACATGGGCCAGGATGCCTTCGACGCCGTCGACGCGGCGGTCGATCGTCACCACGGGAACGCCGGCCTTGACTGCTTCCTCGATCGCCGGTGCCAGCGCGTTGACGTCGAGCGGCGAGATGACGATGGCATTGACCTTCTGCACCAGGGCCGCCTCGATGTCGGCGGTCTGCTTGGTGGCCGAGTTCTGGCCGTCGCTTTCGGTCAGGTTGACGCCCTGGGTCTGCGCCTCGGCCTTGATCTCGTTCAGCATATGCACGAAGAACGGAAAGCCGAGACTGGGCACCGAGCCAAGGATGGTGAGCTTGTCCTGGGCAAACGCCGAGGGCGCGGCAACCATCATGGCGCCGAAGGCGGCGGACGACAGCAGGAATTCACGTCTGTTCATGGGTTCCTCCTCCACAAGAACGCACGACCCCGGAAACCGGGGATCGGTTTCAGGAAGAACCATGCGTCGGTTCAAAGTGTTGGAGCATCCTCCTTGCGCCAGACAGCGCATGCCGCTCCAGCCGGTCGCCGCTGTAAAAGATCCTCCCATCGGCGCCGGCGCTGGGATGCTAACCCAGGGTCAACCATTTGTGCAACATCGATATAACAGCTGGGCCAATGATCGGAATTGTCGGAATTTGGCCGGGCGAGGTGCCCGGCTTCCATTCTCCAGCCGCGGCACGACTTCGAACCGCGCCTGAGCCCATACTGGAGACACCGTATGAAGCCGCACGTCACCTGTCGCTGAAGGGCGGCGAGGCCAGAAGTGATGTCCATCATCTGGCGTTCGAAGCTGGCAATCTTCTCGGCTTGGGGTGACGAATTGGCCGTCACCCCTCATCGAGGCTGGATCGTGCCTGCATCAATCGGCGTATCGCATCGCCTCAAGATCGGCGATCAGCGTCGGACCGGTCGGGTGCCAGCCCAGCCGCGCCTGGGTCAGCGCGCTGGAGGCCGGCAGATCCATCGGGGCGAATATCGCCATCCAGCCGAAATGCTCCGCCGCCTTGTCCGGCGCGATCGAGACGACCGGCAATTTCAGACCCCGGCCAAGCGCCTCGGCGATGGCACGCACTTCGACCCCCTCCTCGCCGACCGCGTGGTAGCGCGCGCCCGGCTGACGCTTTTCCACCGCAAGCCGGTAGAGCCGCGCCGCGTCCAGGAGATGGCCCGCCGAATAGCGGTTGCGGCCCTCGCCGACATAGGCCGAGACGCCTTTCTGGCGCGCGATTTCGACGAGCAGCGTGATGAGCCCCTGCTTGACCGGATTGTGGACCTGCGGCAGGCGCACCACCGAGACGTTGACGCCGGCCTCCAGCAAGGCATTGCCGGCCAGTTCCGAGGCGATGCGCGGATTGGGATGGCTGGCGTTGAAGACGTCCTCGCTCGCAAGCTCGCCGTGTCCGGGGCTGCCCACGCCGACGCCGGAAGTGATCACCAGCGGCCGGTCGGATCCGGCGAGTGCCGCACCGAGCGCGGTGATGACGCGCTTGTCCTTTTCGCAGTTCTCGGCAAAGCGGGAAAAATCGTGGTCGAAGGCGGTGTGGATCACGGCGTCCGCCTTCGCCGCGCCGTCGCGCAAGCCCTCGGGATCCTCTAGCGTTCCCCGATGCACTTCGGCGCCGGCCGCGGCCAGCGCCTCTGCGCCCGCGTCGGAGCGGGTAACGCCGACCACCTGATGGCCGGCCTGGATGAGTTCGGGAACGATCGCCGAGCCTATGAAACCGGTCGCGCCGGTGAGAAAGATACGCATGCAAAATCTCCTGCGGTTGCATGCGTAATATCGACGGTCTATTATTCCATTAAAGTAGTGATCTTATCCTATTATAATTGCCAACAGGATATGATGGCTAACAGGATGCCCACAAACTCAGCCGGCACGCTCGCTGCCTTCCTGAAAGACCGTCGCACACGGCTCGATCCGGCCTCGTTCGGCTTCTCCGGCCGCCGGCGCACGCCGGGGCTGCGCCGCGAAGAGGTCGCCCAGCGCGCCAACATCAGTCCGACATGGTACACATGGCTGGAACAGGGCCGTGGCGGTGCGCCTTCTGCCGACGTGCTGAACCGCATCGCCAAGGGGCTGATGCTGACCGAGGCCGAGCGCGAGCATCTTTTCATGCTGGGGCTCGGACGCCCGCCCGAGGTCCGCTACATCGGCGTGGAAGGCGTCAGCCCCCGGCTGCAGCGCCTCATCGACACGCTCGATGCAAGCCCGGCTATTGTCAGGACCGCCACCTGGGACGTCGTTGCCTGGAACGGCGCCGCGCAGGTCGTGCTGACCGATTACAGCGCCTTGCCGGCCGGCCAGCGCAACATCCTGCGCTTCATGTTCCGCAGCCCGGCCATCCGCGAAAAGCAGCACGACTGGGAAAGTCTGGCCCGCTTTGTGGTGGGCGCGTTCCGGGCCGATGCGGCACGCGCCGGCGCGGTGTCCGAGGTACGCGAACTCGTCGACGAGCTGTGCAGCGTCAGCCCCGAATTCGCCGCCCTGTGGCGCGAAAACGACGTGCTCAGCCATGGCGACGGCACAAAGCGCCTCAAGCACCCGGTACTCGGCGATATCGAACTGGAGTATTCAGGGTTCGCCGTCGACGGCCGCCCGGATCTGAGCCTGACCGTCTACAATCCGGTCGACAGCGCGGTCGCCGACCGCATTCGCGACCTGGCGAGGCGTTTCGATGGGCGAAAGCCGGCCCCCCAGCGATGAAACCGCTCTCGCAAGCCGCTTTCAGGATCTGCAAGGTCGGCCCCCAGTAGAGATTGGCATGCGGGCGGATCGACGGTTCGGCGAAATCGCTGAGCCCCAATCACCGCCAAGGCGGGGGCGAGGCCATCGCCGCGCCCGGCGCCGCGGCATCGGCCGAGCCGCTTCTTCGAGGCTTGCGCCCGCCGATCAGCGCGATGGCGCCGAAGATTGCGATGCCGAACAGCCCGACCACGACATTGAGCCACAAGGCCGGCAGGACGCCGACGCCGGCGATCATCAAGGTCAGGCCGAACGGGGCGAAGGCGGAACTGAACTGGCGCGCCGCCGTGATCCAGCCGACATAGGATCCATAGCGTGCATGGCCGAACAATTCGAGCGGCAGCGTGCCGCCGACGATGCTCATCAGGCCGGAGCCGAAACCGAAGAGCACGGCGAACAGCATGGCACCGGCAACCGACGGCGTCGTGAGCAGCAGCACCGCAAGGCCACCGGCCAGCGCGGCGGTCGCGCCGAGCGCCAGCCACGTCTGCGACAGACCGCGGCCGAACAGCATGTTGATCAGGCGGCTCGCCACCTGCGAAGGGCCAAACAGGCTCGCGACCAGCACGGAAGCCCCACCCAGGCCGACCATGGCGAGCAAAGGCACCATCTGCACAAGGATCGCCGACAGCACGAAACCCTCGATGGCAAAGCCTGCCAGCACCAGCATGAACAGGGGCGACCACTGCCGGCTAGCGGTGGGGATCGAAACGCCGGCAGTGGCCGGGACGATCCTGTCCAGCGCCTTGCCGGAACGGCCGGGGAGCCGGGCCAGCCACCAATGGATCGGCAGGCAGACCAAGGCATTGAGCGCGGCGAATATTACGAGCACCTCGCGCCAGCCGAGATGGTGGTGCAGCAGCGTCGTCAGGGGCCAGAACAGGGTCGAGGCGAAGCCGGCGATCAAGGTCAGATGGGTGATGCCGCGACGCGCCCCGCCGAGTTGCACGATGGCGACGAAGGCCGTGCTGTAGAGCACGAAGCAGGAGGCGAGTTCCATCGCCAGCACGCCCACGGCAAAGCCGATGCGCCCGGGCGCCAGCGCGCAGAGAAGCAACGCGCCCGCCGCCGCCAGCGATCCAGGCACCATCAGGCGCCCGGCCCCGAACCTGTCGGCCAGATTGCCAGCAAATGGCGCCACAACGGCGCTTGCCAGCAGCGACACCGAAAGCACGGCGAACACCCATTGCTGCGACCAGGCGAGTTCCGCCGCGACCGCCGGCGCCAGTATGCTGTAGCTGTAGTACAGCGTGCCATAGCCGATGATCTGGGTGACGCCGAGCGCCCAGATGGCGGCGGCGGGGATTTTATCGTCGCTCACTCGGCGGCTTCCATCTCGCTGGCGCATCCACAACCGCAACTTTTTTTGCCTGCTGCCTTGGCCTCGACGTCAGCCACGCAACAGGCATCGACTTCCGCCGGCGCCGGCCCGCCGCAACAGCCCGTCGAAGCGGCGCCAGCCGGCACCGTGCAGACGCCGGTCTCGGGCAGCACCAATTGGACAGTGTCGGCCGCCTGCATGTCGCCGGCAATCGCCGCCGCGACGGAACGGACCTGTTCGTAGCCGGTCAGCAGCAGGAAGGTCGGCGCACGGCCATAGCTCTTTATGCCGACCGTGTAGAAACCGGGCTCCGGGTGGCTGAGTTCGCGGTGGCCGTGCGGAGGCACGTCGCCGCAGGAATGCTCGTTGGGATCGATGAGCGGCCCAAGCGCCTTGACGCTTTCCAGCCACGGATCGAGATCGAGCCTGAGCTCCCTGGTCAGCGAAAGATCGGGCCGCTGTCCGGTCGCGGCGACGATACGGTCGAACGGGCCGAGTTCCAGGACACCATCCTGGGTCCGGCCCTCGACCATCAGCCGGCCGTGCTGCTCGCGGATGGCGGTGGTGGCGAAGCCTGTGACCAGCCCGACCCGGCCGCTTTCGGCTAGGTCGCGGATATCGGCGCCCAGTTCGCCGCGTGCCGGCAATTGGTCGGCGTCCCCGCCGCCATAGAGACGCGCGAGATCGGTTCCGCGTGTTGCCCAGGTGAAAGCCGTGCCGGGCTCGACAGCAGCCAATCGGGCGAGATCGAGCAAGGCGTTTGCGGCCGAATGCCCCGAACCAACGACCAAGGTGGTGCGGCCGGCATAAAGCGCACGGTCGCGGCCGCGAATATCGGGAATGCCATAGGCTATCCGATCGGCGAATTCCGCCTCGCCCTCAGCTTTCACACCGCCGGCACCGAGCGGGTTGGGCGTCAGCCATGTGCCCGAGGCGTCGATGACGGCACTGGCACTGTCGCGCCTGATGCCATTGGCGGTTTCGACCACCAGCATGAATGGCCGCGCCGCGCGCCCCCTGCTCCGCATCTTGTCGGCGCCCCAGCGCGATATGGCGACGACACGGGCGTTGGTTTCGATCGAAGGCGAGATTTCCGGAAGCCTGGCGAGCGGTTCGAGATAGACTGCCACTAGGTCATCCGCAGTCGGGAATGCCTCGGCCTCCGGCATCTGCCAGCCATGGCTTTCGAGCAGCTTTCCAGCAGTCTGGTCGACGCAGTAACGCCACGGCGTGAACACCCGGACATGGCCCCAGTCCCGAAGGCTGGCCGCAACGCCGTCGCCGGCTTCGTAGAGCTTCACCGGCAGGCCTCGCGCCAGCAGATGGACGGCCGCCGCCAAGCCAACCGGACCGCCGCCGATGACCGCTATCGGTAGATCGTCTCGCATGATCATACTTTCTATCCTTCTGGTATTATCGAAATAACGGACAAAAAATTATGCCGCGGCGATGTCCGCTGAGGGGTTGCAAGCCGCATCAGCGCAGCACTCGTCCGCCAAAAAGCCGAGCAGATCGTTCATGACCGGATAGTTGGCGCGACAGATCAGCGTCGTCGCCTGCCGCTCCTGGCTGACAAGCCCGGTCAGGATCAGACGGTGCAGATGATGCGAGAGCGTCGAAGCGGCGATGCCCAGGCTCTCCTGCAAGGTGCCGACCGGCCTGCCCGCCTCGCCGGCCCTGACCAGAATGCGATAGAGGTTCAGCCGCGTCGGATTGCCGAGCGCTTCGAGCTGTTTGGCTGCTTGTTCGAGTTTCATGGAAATAGCATAGGCCGATGGATAACGCCGTCAAGCCATATTTCGACAAATATCGAAATAACGCTCAAACGACCCGCTTGCCAGTGGCATCGATGACAACCTCGCCGTCCTCCTTGATGAACGGGCCAATGTCCGGGTTGGGGAGGATGTCGAGCACCTTTTCGGACGGTCGGGCCAGGACGACGCCGAGCGGCGTCACTACGATCGGTCGGTTGATCAGGATCGGATGCGCCAGCATGAAGTCGAGGATCTCGTCGTCGCTCCACTTGGGATCGCCAAGGCCGAGCTCCGCGTAAGGCGTGCCCTTCTCGCGCAGCAGGTCGCGCGGCCTCATCTCCATCGCCGCGATCAATTCGATCAGTCTGTCGCGCGACGGCGGTGTCTTCAGATATTCGATCACCTCCGGCTCTTCGCCGGACTGTCGGATGATCGCCAGCGTGTTGCGCGAAGTGCCGCAAGCCGGGTTGTGATAGATGGTAATTGTCATTGCGATGCCCTCCCTTGGGTGACGGCTTTGGGTTCCGCGAGCAGCCAGCCGGCGAACGTCAGGGCGAGCAGCGCGCCCACCAGCTCCGCACCTATGAAGGCCGGAACATCGAATGGCCGGATTCCGGCAAACGTATTCGAGAAGGCGCGGGCGATGGCGACGGCCGGATTGGCGAACGAGGTCGAAGCGGTGAACCAGTAGGCGGCGGTGATGTAGAGGCCGACCAGCCAGGGGACGGCGTCGCCACGGAAACGCAAGCCGGCAAGGATGACGAAGACCAGGCCGAAGGTTGCGACCAGCTCGGCGATCCACTGCCCCTGCCCGCTTCGCACCGTTGCCGAGATCTCCACCAATGGCAGCTCGAACATGGCATGCGCGACCAGCGTGCCGACGATGCCGCCAACAATCTGCGCGGCGATGTAGCCCAGCGCCGCAAGCCATCCGATTTCGCGCCGCAGCCCGAAAACGAATGTCACGGCCGGGTTGAAATGGCCGCCGGAAACCGGCCCCAGCGTGGTGATCAACACTACCAGGATGGCGCCCGTTGGAATGGTATTGCCGAGCAGCGAAAGCGCGACGTCTGCGGTCAGCCGATCCGCCATGATGCCCGAGCCGATCACGGTGGCAACCAGCATGGCCGTGCCGAGCGCTTCGGCCGCGAGGCGGCGTGGAAGATCGAAGGCGACGCCGCCCGGGCGACCGGCGTTCTCGCTGGCGGCGTCACCTAGCATTTGCATGTAACCGCCTGGATGATCGGCTGGCATAGCTCCGGCGCGCCGTCGCAGCAATCCTCCATCAGATAGGCCAGAAGATCGCGAAATCCGCTCATGTCAGCCGCATAGCGAATGCTGCGCCCTTCGCGTTCGGAATGGACCAGGCCGGCGAGGCCGAGGATTTTTAAATGGACCGACATGGTGTTTTGCACCGCGCCCAGTCGCGTGGCGATCTCGCCGGCCGGTAGACCTTCGGCCCCGGCCCGGATCAACAACCGGAACACCTCCAGCCTTGTCTCCTGACCGAGTGAAGAGAGCGCAAGCAGTGCCGCTGCCTTGTCCATGAATCGATTTATCCAGATTTATGGATTCATAGCTATCCGCAGAACATGACAGCTCCGTGACAGACCAGGCAACAGCCCGATTTCCGCGCCCACCCACCCTCACCACCGCATCCCACCGACGAAATCGATGAACGCCCGCAGCGGCGCGGGGATGAGGCGGCGGCCGGGATAGTAGAGGAATGGGCCTGAAAATTCCTGCCACCACGGCTTCAGCACCGGCTCCAGCCTGCCATCGTCGAAATAGGGGCTTAGCCAGTCCTCGAACAGCGAGACGATGCCGCCGCCGGCGACCGCCACCTCCAGAGCAAGGGCCATTGCAGTGCCGGTGCTGACCAGCAGCGGGCCGGTCGGGTCGACGCTCACCACCTCGCCGTCGCGTTCGAATTCCCAGGCCGGCGTCACCCCGCTGGCGAAGCGGCCGCGCAGGCAGGCATGGCCGAGCAGGTCGCGCGGATGAGCGGGCCGGCCGCGCCGGTCGAGATAGGCCGGCGCGGCGGCGGCGGCGTAACGCTGCCGGCGCGGGCCGATGGGCACGGCGATCATGTCCTGCTCCAGCCGCTCGTCATAGCGGATGCCGGCATCGCAGCCGCTCGCCAGTATGTCGACGAAACTGTCCTCGGCGGTCACTTCCAGCCTGATATCGGGATAGGCGGCGAGGAAAGGCGGCAAGAGGCGCGGCAGCACCAGTTTCGCCGCGACGACAGGCACGTTGAGCCGCAGTGTGCCGGCCGGGCGGCCGCGAAAGCCGTCGACGACGTCAAGCGCGGCCTCGACTTCGCCCAGCGCCGGGCCGAGCCGCTCGAGCAGGCGCGCGCCGGCTTCCGTCGGCGCCACACTGCGCGTGGTGCGGTTGAGGAGGCGCACGCCGAGCCCGGTCTCCAGCCGCCGCACCGTCTCGCTGAGCGAGGAGGCGCTGACGCCGCTGATCCGCGCCGCCTCGCGAAAACCGCCGGCGCGCGCCACCGCCATGAATGCCTGGAGGTCGCCGAGGTCCGCTGCCATTGTTCGCCTTTCCGCACAGGCTGTATCGATTGCACCACATTATCGTTCAGGCTCGGATTGTCTATATCTGGCCGATCCAAAGGAGATGAGACCCATGACCGACATCGACAAAGCCGGCACCTTCAAGCTCGGCGACCGCACCGTGAAGCGCCTCGGCTACGGCGCCATGCAACTGGCCGGACCGGGCGTGTTCGGCCCGCCCAAGGACCGCGACGGCGCGCTTGCCGTGCTGCGCGAGGCGTTGGCGAGCGGCGTCGACCACATCGACACCAGCGATTTCTATGGCCCGCACGTCACCAACCAGATCATCCGCGAGGCGCTGCACCCCTACCCCGCCAGCCTCACCATCGTCACCAAGATCGGCGCCCGGCGCGATGCCGAGGGCGCATGGCTTCCGGCCAAGGCGCCGGAAGAGCTCCGGCAGGCCGTGCACGACAATTTGCGCAATCTCGGCCTCGACGCGCTCGACGTGGTGAATTTCCGCCGCTTCGATGGCCTGCATGAACCGGCCGAAGGCTCGATCGCCGGAGAAGTCTCGGTTTTGGCCGAGCTGCGGCAGCAGGGCCTGATCAGGCATATCGGGCTGAGCAACGTCACCCTTGCCCAGGTCGAAGAGGCGCGCCGCATCGTGCCGATCGTCTGCGTGCAGAACCTCTACAACATCGCGCACCGCAACGACGACGCGCTGATCGACGCGCTCGGCGCGGCCGGTATCGCCTATGTGCCGTTCTTCCCGCTCGGCGGCTTCACGCCCTTGCAGTCGAACGCGCTGGCCGGTGTCGCCCAAAAACTCGGTGCCACGCCCATGCAGGTGGCGCTCGCCTGGCTCCTGCGCCGCGCACCAAACATCCTGCTCATCCCCGGCACCTCCTCGGTCGGCCATCTCCGGCAGAACCTGGCAGTGGCGGAACTGGCCTTGCCGGACGACGCCCTCGCCGTACTGAACGGCATCGCAAGCGAGGCCGCCGCGGCCTGAGGTGCGCCTGCCGCGACCTGGGTGTTGAAGCAGGGAACGGTGGCGTTCTACGGCGCCCCCCTCTGTCCTGCCGGACATCTCCCCCACGGGTGGGGAGATTGGCAGCTTGATCGCCGGCTCTCTTCTTGCAAGGCCGGAAATTGGCGAAACCCGTGGTTAAGGCCGATCTCCCCCCAAGTGGGGGAGATGTCCGGCAGGACAGAGGGGGGGCGCCGTAGAGCGCGGCGGCGGGTACTGAAACTCACCTCCGCCGGCTTGCGAAGCCGGCGCCGCTCGTGTCATCAGTCGGCTCCGATGACACCACGACGGCCACTAAACACCGGCAAATCCCCTGGCGTCAGCCTGAACCGCGCCCTGTCCAAACTTGGCCTGTGCTCGCGTACCCAGGCCGAACTGCTGATCGCGGAAGGCCGCGTGCGCGTCGGCGGCAAGGTCGCGCGCGATGCCTCCCTGCGTGTCGACATGAAGCGCGATCGCATCGTCGTCGACGGCGAGCAAGTCGTTGCCGAGCGCAAGGTCTACCTGATGCTCAACAAGCCGCGCGGGCTGGTCACCACCCGCGACGATCCGCAACAGCGCGACACCGTCTATGCCTGCCTCGAAGGGCTCGACCTGCCCTTCGTCGCGCCGGTCGGCCGCCTCGACAAGGCCAGCGAAGGCCTGCTGCTGATGACCAACGACACAAGCTTTGCCAACCGCCTGCTGGATCCGGCGTCGCATCTGCCCAAGACCTATCATGTGCAGGTCGGCACGGTGCCGGACACGGCGCTGCTGGCGGCACTGCGCGCCGGCGTGACCGTCGACAGCGAGACGCTGACCACCAACTCGATCGCCCTGTTGCGCAGCGGCGGCCGCACCGCCTGGCTGGAGATCGTGCTCGACGAAGGCCGCAACCGCCACATCCGCCGCCTGCTCGCCGCCCACGGCATCGAGGTCAAGCGACTGATCCGCATCGCCATCGGCCGCCTGCAACTCGGCGACCTCGCCAAGGGCACGGCGCGGCACCTGGCGCCCGAGGAGCTGGCGCTGCTGGACGGGTGAGTGATCTCTATGGCGCCCAGAACTCGACGATGGGTGCCGACTTCTTCAGCGCCGCCTCCGACGAGCGGCCTGCGGCGCGTCACTTCGCTCTTCCTTCGCCCAAGACGGCGACGGAGCGGATAAGCACCCTTAAAATAAATTCTCGGCCCACCGATGATTTCCCCTCGTCCGCGCTGTCCTGATCAACAGGTACCGGAATCGTCCGGGCCGGGAAAAGCGAGGTGATCCATGGGATCGTTGCAAGGTCAGAATGTCGTCGTGGTCGGAGGCAGCCGGGGTGTCGGCCGTTCGATCGTCGAAGTCGCCCTCGGCGAGGGCGCGACGGTACTCGCCGTCGCCCGCGGCACGGCCGCTTTGAAGGAGCTCTCCTGGGAGAGGCCAGGCGTCAGGACGCTTGCCGCCGACGCCACGCAGGACACCGCGCCCGATGCGGTATTCGCCGCGCTCGAGCCGGACGTGCTGGTGATCTGCGCCGGTGCGCTGGCTCCATCCGCGCCGGTGCAGGACCAGAACTGGGAAGCCTTCTCGGCGAACTGGGAGGTGGACGTCAAGGCGTCGTTCCTGTTCTGCAAGGCCGCGCTCCAGGGCCGGCTGAAGCCGGGCAGCCGCGTCGTGCTGATCTCCAGCGGCGCGGCGATCAGCGGCGGGCCGCCCAATTCCGGCGGCTATTCCGGCGCCAAGCGCATGCAGATGTTTCTTGCCGCGCACAGCCAGAAGGAGGCGGACCGGCTGGGCCTCGGCCTGCGCTTCATGGCGCTGGCGCCGATGCGCATCATGGCCGGCACAGGTGTAGGCCAAGACGGCATCGCCGGCGTTTCGGCTTATCTCGGCATCAGCCCGGCGGATTTCCTCGCCGGCATGACCGACGTGCAGACGCCGGCCGACGTTGGACGCGCTGTGGTCGCGCTCGCCGGCGGGGGATTGCAAGGCGTCTCCTTCACGGTCAGCGGCAGCGGCCTTGCGGCGGCGGCATGAGGCGCGCAGGATGCCAGCAAAACTCAGCGCGGCAGGCTCGGCATGACAGACGCTCCCGGCTCGCTTGAGCCAATGGGCCAGCAAGACCAGCCGATCCTCGATCGGCTGGCCTTCGAGCGGCTGACGATGGCGCATCGCCGCGAGATCAAGCTGCACTGCTACCGCATCATGGGCTCGCTGCACGAGGCCGACGATCTCGTCCAGGAGACGTTCTTGAAAGCTTGGCGCGCAAGGTCGCAATTCGACGGGCGCGGCTCGCCGCGCGGCTGGCTCTACACGATCGCCACCAACAGCTGTCTCAACGCCATCAAGACGCGGTCGTCGGCGCATCGCATTCTCGAAGCGCCCGGTCGGCCGCCGACCGAGGGGCGCGCCGCTGCCGGACCCGCCGCCGAGCTCGCCTGGCTGGAGCCCTACCCGGACGCCGAACTGCCGGACCTCGTCGACGACGAGCCCGGCCCGGACGTGCGCTACGAAACCTGCGAGGCGGTGCAACTCGCCTTCGTCGCCGCGATCCAGCTTCTGCCGCCAAGGCAGCGCGCCGCCCTTTTGCTGTGCGACGTGCTGGGCTGGTCGGCAGTGGAAACCGCGCACCTGCTGGGCGGCTCGACCGCCTCGATCAACAGCGTCCTGCAACGCGCCCGCGCGACGCTGGCGCTGCGTCATCCCGCGGGGCGCCCTTTGCAGCGCGCGCGGCCTACCGACGACGAAGAGAGCCTGCTGCTGCAACGCTACATGCAGGCCTGGCAGGCGGCCGATCTCGATGGCTTCGTCGAACTGCTGCGCGAGGACGCCATTTATCACATGCCGCCATGGCGCGACTGGTACCAGGGCCGGGAGGCGATCCACGGTTTCTTCAAGACCGTCTGGGGCAATTTCGCCGCCTACGAGGCGGTGGCGACAAGGGCCAACGGCCAGCCCGCCGTCGCGCTCTACGCACGCCGCCACCAGGAGCCCGAATGGAGCGCGCAATCGCTGCATGTCATCGAGCCGGCCCGCGGCGGCATCGCCTCGCTTACGGTCTATGTCGGCCCGCTCGGCACAGACCTGTTCGCTGCCTTCGGCCTGCCGAATGTGCTCCCGTGACTGCTCGCTACCTCTGGTTCCACTTGCGTACCACCGGTTCGCTCAGATCGTGCTCGTAGCCGAGCACGCTGATGCTGGCCGTGTCGAGCACGAACAGTGCGCCGCCTTGCGGCGGCAGACCGAGCCAGCGGGCGGTCAGCACGCGCAGGAAATGCGCGCTGGAAAAGATCAGCATGTCGGCATCGGCCTTGCGCAAGCGATCGATGATCTTGTCTGCGCGGGCGCCGACATCGGCCGCCATCTCGCCTTGCGGGCAGCCGTCGTGAAAAACGTTCCAGCCCGGCCGCTCGGCCAGGATCTGCTTCGTCGTCCACCCCTCATAGGCGCCGTAGTCCCATTCCTGCAGATCGTCCATCTTGACGCTTTGCGCGCCAAAGCCGGCTAGCACGCTGGTCCCGTAGGCGCGCTGCGACGGGCTCGACCACACGGCCGAGAACGGCAGGCCTTTCAGCCGCGCCGCGAGGCTCCGCGCCGCCGCCTCGCCGGCCGCCGTCAACGCCATGTCGGTGCGCCCGGTATGCTGCCCCGAAAGGCTCCACGCCGTCTCGCCATGCCGGACAAGGTGGATCTGCGGGTACGCGCTGCTCATGGGATGCCTTTCGAGGTTGGCGATACTGTAGAAGGAATTCTAATCCACCAGGCGTTTGCGCTGCCCCTCATCCGCCTGCCGGCACCTTCTCCCCGTATAGTGACGGGGAGAAGAGAGGATGGCCGCAGCGCCGGAGATTGGGCGAAATCCCCGATACAGCCCCTTTCTCCCCGTCACTATACGGGGAGAAATGCCCGGTCCACCCTCCGCAGCTGCAGCGCAGCTGCTGCGGAGGACGGGCAGGGCAATGAGGGGCGGCGTAAACGCAGAAAATTCGCGCCTCCACCTGGCCCCGATCCGCATCGAACTGCCCTGTGAGAAGCTCGATGGCGCGACTATATCAAGTCAGCCCAAATCGGGCTCCCGCCCTTCTGCAACAGGTCACGATCATCATGTACAAACATCTGCTCATCGCCACCGACGGCTCGGAACTGGCCGACAAGGGCGTTGCTCACGGCCTGGCGCTGGCCGCCGCCCTTGGCGCCACCGTCACCTTCGTTACCGTCTCGGAGCCCTACCCGATCTTCGCCTGGGGCGGCGCCATGGCCGGCTATACCGCAGGCGACGAGTTGGTCGCCTACCAGGAAGAGGCGCGCCGGTATGGCCAGGAAGTGCTCGATAAATGCAGGACGTCGGCCGAGGGGCTGGGCGTGCGCGCTAAGGGTCTGCACATTGAAAACAAGGCGCCCGCCGAAGCGATCCTGGAACTATCGCAGACGCAAGGCTGCGACCTCATCGTCATGGCCTCGCATGGCCGCCGCGGGCTGGGCAGGCTGCTTCTGGGCAGCCAGACCGCCGAGGTGCTGTCCTACACCGAGATCCCGGTTCTGGTGGTGCGGTAGGCCTGGCGCCCAAAATCGCGCGGCAAACCGGAAATCGAGCGGTTCCATGGACCGCCGACCGCTCCGACGGCATGCGCCGGCGAGGACGTCTGTAAAGCTCGCCGGCGGTGGCCTGCGAATATCGTGCCGGTTTTCTGCCGCCGGACGCATGGAGCAATTGGCTGCCGGAACCTGCCTCGACGAAACTCGTTGCTAAACCATCGAGATTGACAAGAGGATCCCTGCAATGGCGCAACATCTGTCTCGTGACGAAGAGCAGCGCGGAACCAGAAACGTGCTCCTATGGGGCGTCGTGATCGCCGCTTTGCTGTTTGTTGCCCTGCTGGCCATATTCGTCCTCCAGCCGCTTGGGGCGGGATCCTAGGCCGCCCCGCATGCGCTGGGACCGCGGCAGCACCGCCTGGCGACGGCAACCCGCTGGTTCGCCAGGGCCCGCCATGAGATCGGCTACAGCGCGGCCTCGAGCGAAAGGTAAAGCCCAAGCGCCAACAGCCCGATGAAGAACGCTTTGCGAAATGTCTCGACGCTCATGCGCTGGCGCAGTGCCTGGCCCACGAACATGCCGGCCAGCGCCGGCGCAAGCGCGGCGACCGACCCCGCCGGCGGCGCCGGGGCGCCGGTCCGGAACAGCCCGACCGCAAGAGCCGCCGTCGACACGGTGAAGGACAGGCCGAGCGCCTGGATCAGGTCCTCCCTGTCCAATTTCAGCGATTGCAGATAGGGCACGGCCGGAACGACGAAGACACCGGTGGCACCGGTGACCAGCCCGGTGGCTACCCCGACCAGCGGCGACAACCAGGCCTCGTGGCACGCCGGCGTCGCGAAGCCCGCTTTGACGAGGCCGAGCACGGCATAGAAAATCAGTGCCGCGCCCAGCGCTTCGACGACCTGACGCCGCAAGCGAAATTGCTGGCCGCCGCGCTGGTTTGAAACCGTCGCGGGGCCTCCGGCGGCTGCCGAAACGTCCCGCTTCTCCCACCCTCAGGTGACCGCCAGCACTTTGCCTGTGTCATGCTGGCGCACGAAATCCACGCGGGCGCCGTCCCAATGGTAGCTGTAGTGCCGGCCCTGGACGGGAATGGTGATCACATCAGGCCAGAAGATGCCGATGCAGCCTCCGCCCGACATGCGCACGCTGTTCCACACCACCCCGTCGCTGCCGGCCGCCCGCAGCGCCCGCCCTTCCGCCTGCGAAGCGGTGTAGTCGTCCGGATCGAGCACGCCGGGCACGGTATTCACGTCGTCGAGGTCACGGTCGACGCTGCCGATCAGCACGCGGAAATCCGCCGTCCAGCCCGGATCCTCGCTGGTGGCGCGCATGAATTTCTGGTGGTGGTGGATGGTTTCGGCCAGCGCCACCTCCTCGCGGTCGCCGGCATAGTAGATGCCGTAGCTGCCGTCCGAGAAGCGGCCGGGCCGCAGCGTCGAGCAATGCACGAAGGGCGCCATGACGAAGCTGGCACCGGGGCCCGAAACCCGCCTTGCCGCCGGCACCTTGCCGAGGTCGCCGATCTCGAGCCTGATGCGCGGATTGGTCTTCTCCTCGACGGCGGCGAGCGCCTCCCAGTCGCGCGGGTCGGCAATGTCCTCGAAAAGGTCGATCGGCGGATGGATGGAGCGGATGATGCGGAAGGTCTGGTGCCAGTGGACGCGGCGCCGGACCGCGAGTCCACTCACCATGCGCCACGCTCCGCATCCAGCCATTCGCGCATCGCCGAGAGGTCGGCGATTTCACCGCGCAGCATCAGCTCGAGGGCCGACTGGCCGCCGAAAGTGGCATTGGGCTTGCGTATCCAGGCATAGCCGCGCGCCGGATCCGTGAAGAGATAGCGCAGGCCCTTGTGGATGCCCATCAGATGCGCCATGCGGGTGCGCAGGTCGCGGTCGATCCTGCCGATGCCGCCTTCCTTCCAGCGCGCCCAGGTCCGCGCCGACATGCCGCCGAGCAGGATGCAGGCCTCCAGATCGGTGAGGTTCCAGGCCTTGAACAGGTTGACCGTGGTGCGCGCCAAAGCTCCGGCCTCGTCATCCGATATGGCGGCGCCAACGGCGGCCGGAGTGGTGACTATGGAATGAAGCTGCATTTTTCGAGGTCTCGCTACTGGCATAAATGTAGCATGTATTCGCCAATTGGCAAGAAGGCACGCCATGGACGGCCTGCTCGACCGTGCCGTACGGCAAAACGTCCGCGCGCGACGCGCATGTCGTGGGTGATGCTTCCCGGCCGCCGATGTCAGCCCGCCAGCCTCTTGCTCATATAGACCGTCATTCCGTTCATGAATGGCTCTTCCCGGTCAACGGCATAGCCTTGCCTCCTGTAGAGCGACACATTGGTCTCGAAGGCGCCATTGGTCAGCAGCCGAAGCTCGCGCCGGCCCGCCTTGATGGCCTTGTGCTCGGCCTGCTCCAGCAGCAGCCGGCCGATGCCCCTGCCCTGCGCGTCCGGCGCGACGCAGACATTCTCGATCCAGAGGTGATCGTCCGCCAACATGGTTTCGATCATCCCGACAATGCGGCCATCCTCGATGGCGAGGTCGAACGGATGCTCGGCAACGGCCTTGTCGTAGTCGGCGCGCATCGGCATCGGCTCGCGGCCGATCACCGGCACCCATTTGGCATAGGCGGCGCGCACGACATCCCCGATGGCTGCGGCATCAGCCGCCTCGGCCCGCCGAAACCCTATGGATGAATTCATGACAACGCTCCAGATATGAAAAACCCGCCGCGATAGCGCGGGCGGGGTTGGAAACGAGCGAACCGGATCTATCCTGCCGGTCTTTGTCGTCGCGCAATCAGCTTGCCGCTCGGCATTGTGCAGAAGCGGCGTCGCTTGGTGTTGGCGCAGGGAAAGACGAACATGGCGCCAGGCTGGTGCAGGAAGCAAACCTTCGCTATCAGCCGAGCCCCTGTTCAGGCCTGGTATTGCTCGTCGCTGACGTGCTCCATCCAGTCGACCGCCTTGCCGTCGAGCGCTTCCTGGATGGCTATGTGGGTCATGGCGGTGGCCGGTGCCGCGCCGTGCCAGTGCTTCTCGCCCGGCTCGAAGCGAACCACGTCGCCGGGCCGGATTTCCTCGACCGGGCCGCCCTCGCGCTGCACGCGGCCGCAGCCGGCGGTGACGATCAGGATCTGGCCGAGCGGATGAGTGTGCCACGCCGTGCGCGCGCCGGGCTCGAAAGTAACGGCGTTGCCGGCCGCGCGCGCTGGTGCGATGGCTTGAAACAGCGGGTCGATGCGCACCATGCCGGTGAACCAGTCGCCCGGGCCCTTGCCCGAGGCTTGAGAGCCGCATCGCTTGATCTCCATGATTTCGTTCCTTCTCGACGCCGGGCAGGAAGCGGCGGCCGGCTTGCGGGGCCGTCGACTTCGGTCCGCCCGATTTGTGATGCCATCTATCTAGCGCCTGCGATCGATTGCGAACAGGTGCGAAGCAACGACCGCGGCATGTTCCAGCCAGGCGTCACGCCATGCCCAGGGCGGGGCTGTCGTTCGGCCCTTGCGCTGCTGGCGGCGGGACGCGGTCCGTCTGGATTGCATCCGGGGCTGGCCTATCTTCCCTGCTTGAACGTCATCCTTTCCAGATGGAAGCACCGGAGCAATTGCCGTGACCGACACCGAACTTGCCGACACCTATCGTGGCTACATCGCTTGCCTCAACAATCAGGACTGGCCGGAACTCCCTCGCTTCGTCCATGACGAGGTGCACTACAATGGCGACCGGGTGGGAATACCGGGCTACCGCAAGATGCTGGAGCGGGATTTCTCCGATATCCCGCACCTCTATTTCGACATCCAGCTGCTGATTTCCGATACGCCTTTCATAGCCAGCCGCCTCCAGTTCATCTGCACGCCAAAAGGAGATTTCCTTGGCCTGCCCGTCAATGGCAGGAAAGTCACCTTCAGCGAAAACGTCTTCTATGAGTTTCTAGACGGCAAGATCCGGCATGTCTGGTCGGTGATCGACAAGGCGGCTATCGAAGCGCAGCTCTGACCGCGCCGAGGCGAGCGGGTCGCAATCGCACCCGACTTGACGCGTCTCGCCGTCGGACGCGTGCGCCGCCCGATGGCCCCCAATCGTTCGTAAAAATCGATCATTCTAACGAAAATAATTCGTTGGAAAGATCGTTTCAGGAATGACATTCCTCCGGCCTTGCCGCCTGGAGCATTGCATTGTCTTCTCTCACCAGTATCCCGAACGATATTCCTAAAAACATGATCTCCGCCGATCTGGCCGAGGGGCGAAAGCGCCTCGATTCGTTGTGGAACGGCACCATTCCCGGCATCGTGCTTGTGGTGATGGTCACCGGCGTCGCCTTTTCGGCCCGCAATATCTCCGGTTTCGCGCTGTTCAGCCCGATGATAACAGCCGTCGTCGTCGGCATGATCTATTCAAACGTGCTCGGCACACCCGCCCATGCCAAAGCGGGAATCGCCTTTTCGCAGCGCCGTCTGCTGCGCTTCGCCATCGTGCTGCTCGGTTTTCAGTTGACGCTGGGCCAGGTGGTCTCGATCGGCGCGAGCGGCGTCGGCATTGTCGCGCTGACGCTTGGCGCCACCTTCGTATTCACCATCCTGCTCGGCCGGCTGATCGGCGTCGACGCAAGCCTGGCGCAGTTGATCGCCGCCGGCACCTCGATCTGCGGCGCCTCGGCCATCGTCGCCACCAACATCGTCACCGACGCGCGCGACGAGGACGTCACCTATGCCGTCGCCTCGATCACCTTGTTCGGCACCATCGCCATGCTCGGCTTCCCGCTGCTGGCACCTGGCCTCGGCCTCGACCAGCACGCTTTCGGCCTTTGGGCGGGCGCCTCGATCCACGAGGTGGCGCAAGTCATCGGTGCCGGCTTCCAGAATGGCACCCAGTCCGGCGAGATCGCCACCATCGCCAAGCTGACCCGCGTCGCCATGCTGGCGCCGATGATCGTCGCGCTGGGCCTGATGGCGCGCCGCAAGCGCAGCGACCAAACGGCAGCGCGGCCGCCCATGCCATGGTTCGTCGCCGCCTTCGTCGCCGTCGCGGCGCTGAACAGCCTTGTCGCGGTGCCAGCCGAAGTGAAGTCGGCGATGGCGCTCGCCACCACCGTCATGCTCACCATGGGGCTCGCCGCCATGGGCCTGCAGGCCGATATTTCGCAGCTGCGCTCGCGCGGCCTGCGCCCGCTGGCGCTCGCCTTCTCGGCCTTCCTGTTCATCGGGAGCTTCAGCCTCATGCTGGTGAAGCTCGCCTGAGCATCGGCGCGGCGCGATCCACGAGTTGGGTTGGACAGCCCCTCTGTCTTGCCGGACGTCAAGCTTCTCCGCCCAGAATGACGAAGGGCGCGGCTCGCCGCGAGACAATTGTCGTGCGCATGTGGCAGCGGGGATCGATCGCACCTATATGTCGGGCTTCATCCGGGACGGGAAAACTGGCGGTTGCGCCATAGGCACGCCGCCCGACAATCTGGGAACACCTTGTCCCCAGGCTGCCTCGGCCTTTCCTCGTTCCGGCAGCAACAAGAGCCCCATGCAATGACGATGAAATCATCCCTGGCCGATCATGCGCGGCCCGTCGCGGAACAGCCCTTGAACCACGCCGGCGTCGACAGGGCGTCGATTGGCAGACTCGTTCGCGAATTCTATGCCCGGCTTCGCAAGAACGAGCGCCTCGGACCGATCTTCGCGCGCGAGATCACCGGCGACTGGGCGCCTCATCTTGAGAAGATGACCGATTTCTGGTGCTCGGTCATCCTCAAGACCGGCGACTATCAAGGACGTCCGGTGCCGGCCCATGTGAAACTCGCGGATGTGACCGAGGCCGATTTCGACATCTGGCTGGCGATGTTCAGACAGACAGCGACCGAACTCTTTGCCCCGGAAACAGCGGCGGTGTTCGTCGATCGGGCCGAACGGATAGCGGCCAGTCTGAAGCTGGCGATGTTCTTCCGCCTGGACCGCGTCTAGATAGCCCCCAACAAACCGATCAATCCTCGAAGGAACTCGCAGCGACATAGATCGCCGCCAGCGTCTCGATGCCGGCCTGGTCGGCCTTGTCGAAGCGGCCGGGCAACGGGCTGTCGAGATCGAGAACGCCGAAAACACCCTCATCGTCTTCCAGCAGAACGACCAGTTCCGAACGCGAATCTGCATCGCAGGCGATGTGGCCGGGGAAATCGTGCACGTCCTTGATCAGCATCGAGGTGCCGAGTTCGACCGCCGTGCCGCACACGCCCTTGCCGACGGCGATCCGCACGCAGGCCGGCTTGCCCTGGAATGGCCCGAGCACCAGTTGCTCGTCGGACGCCAGGAAATAGAAACCCGCCCAGTTGAGATCGGGCACCATCTGGAAGATCAGCGCGGCGGTATTGGCGGCGTTGGCGATCGAGTCGCCCTCGCCCTCGAGCAGCGCCTTCAGCTGGCTGGCGAGATCGTGGTAAAAGGTGGCCTTGTCCGACGTGTCGATGGCCTTGGCCGCAAACATGGCTTGTCTCCAAATTAAAGGATTAGAGGACGCGAGCGCTTCGACAAACTGCCAAATTCGCGCAAGCTCTGCACCAAACGGCTACGGCGACAGTCTAGCGTGAATTCCGGCCGCTCCGAAAGCCGCAAGATCAGGATTGCACGGTCGAGGCGGAGTTGTCTGTGCTCTCAATCGCGAGCCAGCCTACAGCGGCCGCAGAAATCGAGCAGCCTGACCTGATCTGCCCGGCCTGAACGGCCGGGCCTTGGGAGCCTGGTCCGATGGCTCGGACCCGAAGAATTTCAGGCAGCGTTAGTAGCCGCCCATGCCACCGCCGCCACCGCCGGCCGGCGCCGCATCCTTGGCCGGGATGTCGGAAATCATCGCTTCGGCGGTGATCAAAAGCGCGGCGATCGAACCGGCATCCTGCAGAGCGGTGCGCACTACTTTCGCCGGATCGACGATGCCCGCCTTGATCATGTCGACATAGCTCTCGTTCTGGGCGTCGAAGCCCTGATTGTGATCCTTGCTTTCGGAAAGCTTGCCGACGACGATCGAACCTTCGACGCCGGAATTCTCGGCGATCTGGCGGAGCGGCGCTTCGAGCGCACGAAGCACGATCGAGATTCCCGCCGTGACATCGGCATTGGCGCCGGTCAGCCCGTTTAGCGCCGATCTTGCGCGCAGCAACGCGACGCCGCCGCCGGGAACGATGCCTTCTTCGACGGCCGCGCGCGTCGCATTCAACGCGTCGTCGATGCGGTCCTTCTTTTCCTTCACTTCCGACTCGGTTGCCCCGCCGACGCGAATGACGGCAACGCCGCCGGCAAGCTTTGCCAGCCGCTCCTGCAGCTTTTCCTTGTCGTAGTCGGAGGTGGTCTCCTCGATCTGGCTCTTGATCTGGGCGACGCGTGCCTGGATGATGTCCTTGTTGCCGGCGCCGTCGACGATCGTGGTTGTGTCTTTCTCGATCAGCACGCGTTTGGCGCGGCCAAGCATTTCGATGGTGACGTTTTCGAGCTTGATGCCGAGATCTTCCGAGATCATCTGGCCTGATGTGAGCACCGCGATGTCTTCCAGCATCGCCTTGCGGCGATCGCCGAAGCCCGGCGCCTTGACGGCCGCGACCTTGAGGCCGCCGCGCAATTTGTTGACGACCAGCGTCGCCAGAGCTTCGCCCTCGACGTCTTCGGCGATGATCAGCAGTGGCTTGCCGCTCTGCACCACAGCTTCGAGGATCGGCAGCATCGCCTGCAGATTGCCGAGCTTTTTCTCGTGGATCAGGATATAGGGGTCCTCGAGCTCGGCGCGCATCTTGTCGGCATTGGTGACGAAATAGGGGCTGAGATAGCCGCGATCGAACTGCATGCCCTCCACGACGTCGAGTTCGGTGTCGGCGGTCTTGGCTTCCTCGACGGTGATGACGCCGTCATTGCCGACCTTGTCCATCGCCTTGGCGATCATCTCGCCAACGCTGGCATCGCCATTGGCGGCGATGGTGCCGACCTGCGCGATCTCTGCCGACGAGTTGACTTTCGTGGCCCGCGTCTGGATTTCGTTGACCACGGCGCTAACCGCCTGGTCGATGCCGCGCTTCAAATCCATCGGATTCATGCCGGCGGCGACCAGCTTGGCGCCTTCGCGCAGGATCGAGGCGGCCAGCACAGTGGCGGTGGTAGTGCCGTCACCGGCAAGGTCGTTTGTCTTCGACGCCACTTCGCGGACCATCTGCGCGCCCATGTTCTCGAACTTGTCGGCAAGCTCGATTTCCTTGGCCACCGTGACGCCGTCCTTGGTGATGCGCGGCGCGCCATAAGCCTTGTCGAGGATGACGTTGCGGCCCTTGGGGCCCAGCGTCACCTTGACGGCATTGTTGAGGATCTCGACGCCGCGCAGCATGCGATCGCGTGCATCGGTGGAGAATTTGATTTCCTTGGCAGACATGATTTTCACCCAGTTCGGATTTGGAGTGGACCAGTCGTCGCGCAGAACGCGCGGCGCCGCCATCTTTCAGTCTTGCAGCGTCCTTTGCGCGTTCCGGAGGACACGCGGCGCTCCGATCAGGCAGCCTTCTCGGCGGCCACGGCCTTCTCGATGCCCGTCCCGCTCTTTTCGACGACGCCCATTATATCGGCTTCCTTCATGATCAGAAGGTCCTCGCCGTCGATCTTGACCTCGGTGCCCGACCATTTGCCGAACAGGACGGTGTCGCCGGCCTTGACGTCGAGTGCGATCAGCGCGCCGTTTTCGTCGCGTGCGCCCGGGCCGACGGCAATCACTTCACCGTCCTGCGGCTTTTCCTTGGCGGTATCGGGAATAATGATGCCGCCCGTGGATTTGGTATCACCTTCGGCGCGCCGGATGACGACGCGATCGTGCAGTGGTCGAAATTTCATGAGAACTTCTTTCTGGGGCCGACTTAGGCGGCCGCGTCACTCCTATAGGCGCTTTGGCACTCGATAGATAGGAGTGCCAAAATTATTCGCGAGCGAATTGAATAATTGAAAGGTATTATTTCAACATCCGGTTTCGTGCTATCGCAAGGGGTCAAATATTTCAAAACATTGAATTTTGCCGATCGAATGCCTATTTATAAGATCAGTTCGTTTTCACCGTTTTAGCCGCAAGGGAGATTTCGTCGATGGCCGAAGGCAATCAGACTATCATGGAAAAAGCTGAAGCCCGTTTTGTGGACAAGCAGAAGAAGACAGCGGAGCGCAACAAGGCAACCGCCGAATACATATCCGAGGCGAAGGCCAGGGAGATCAAGACGGCAAGGCTGAGGGAGTTGCGGCTGGCCAAGGAAGAGGCCGATCGCGTGGCTGAAGCGTTGAATCCGACGCCTAAGAAGAAGCGGGCGGTCAAGATGGCTGCCGCGAAGGAGGTCAAGACATGACCCTCACCTTCCCCAATCGCAGCCGCAGCTATGACGAAGCGGGCAGGCGCATCCGCTTCGTCGGCCATGACGGCATGTTCCAGATCTCATTCTCGGTCGCCGCCGACGCCATGGCGAAGATGCAGCCGGGCACGACCGCCGATGAAGCTGGCTACCTCGCGACGTTCGACACCGAGAGCAACTCCATCCACGACGTCGCCGCCAGGGCCTACGGCCGCACCCGCAAGAGCGTGTATGTGCTAACGGCCGCCGATTTCAGCTGATCAGCCGAGGTGCATCACCTCGACCACCGTCCGTATCTTTCTACTTCGGCGCTCTTCCCAAAGATCGCCGATCCTTCTCGAATTGCATCGCGGATCTGGGTCCGAGGGCCCAAACCATCAGGGCAACGAGTCCAGGTTAACGGGCTTGGAGTGCGGCCATGAGGTAGTCGGTGTCCCAGGTCGCGAGTTTACGCTTGCCCTTG